>CALGEM010000361.1 GCA_937881505.1 uncultured euryarchaeote | reverse complement strand
GCGTCGTGGTCCAAGATCGCCCCCTCAACCGCATCAGCCGCAATTGCGACCTTGGACGATTAATGACCACCGGTCCGCTGCCCGGTAGTGAAATCTCCACCTCAGAAGGCGAGCCTGGCCGACTTGAACAGGCCACCATCGAAGCAGAAGGCCTTGGCGACCTCTCATGGGATGTTGAGGCCGTGCCCCGCCTCTCAAGCAAGGGCACACGACGTGGTTTGGTCGCTGAATTCAAGGAATTCTCCGTGGACACCGTCCCGATTGCCGAAGGCACCACGCTGGACAAGCGTTGGGAAGAAGGCCCCGGTGAAGACGACCGCTGGCATCCAGAAGGTGCGTGTGTTCGGTTCCGATTTACCCTGGGCTCGGGAAGCTATGCAACCGTGTTGCTTCGCGAATTCATGAAAGGTCCCCTCGCCAACATGTGATGCTGGCTCCTCATCGGAGCGAGCAGGTCTATCCCGTAGAAACTGAGCGGGATGATGGCTAAGCAAAACACGCAATCAGCGCAGCGACTCGGCCTTGACTGTCCTTCGGAAGTTCACCTTCAACTCCAAAGGCTCTCAACACTGCTGGACCGAGGTCTTCATCTTCAGCGAGGCCAAGCAGGTGAGGCCAAAGCACCTCCTTGGCTTCTGCTTTCTTCCCGTTGTGGAACAGATGTGCGGCAGCGATGAGACGCGTAGGCAACGTCTCAATCTTCCCCAAGCCGGATGCATCATCTTGCGAGGCCAATGAATAAATTTCAGTCAGCATTTTGAACGAAGGTTCCGAGGTGAGTTCATACGCTTTGAACGCCAACTCAACCACCTTCTCCAGATTGGTGGTGTTGGCCTTGCTGTTGATGGCGAGTTTCGCATACACCGTTGCAGCCGTTTTGTAGGCGTCAAGTGTTTGAGGTTGCAATTGTTCACCGTGGTTTGTCATGAAATACCTGAGTTCTTCAAAGACCACTTCGAAGTCCATCTCTCATGGACTTGAAAGCGCGTCTCTGTTGCTCTCTCTGACAGGGATGAAAGGAAGTTCAACACCTGCGAGGACCAGGGAACTCGGCACCTTCACCACCACCCACTTATCATTCATCAGAGACCACCTCGTTCGTATCGTAAAGCCTGTTCAAACGTCGTTGTTCGAAGGCCGACCATGTGATTGAATTCATTGACGTTAGCAAACCCAGCGTCATGTATCATCATCTCAATTTCCACCGGTGATTTTACACCGGCCCCATACGGGTTTTCCTGGAGTTTTTTCATCTCATCAAGGATGGGGTATTTCTTGGAATTCAACCTCTCAAAACTGGATTCTTTGAGCAAGTGATGGTTGGGGTTCAATCTTCGCAGTTCATCCTCGAGCGGCTTGAATCTCGTGGCCTGTTGTTTCGACAATTGTCTCATGCCCTCAAAGGTGTTGTCTTCCAAACCACCACCTGTGGAGCCTTTGTTGATCCAATGGTCCGCTTTGTAAGCCGTGGTATCGCCCAATAATTGTGAATCCTCCGAGACCTTGCCCTCGAGGATGGCCTGACCTTCTTTTTGGCTGCGACCGTAAGCCTCACTGTGTTTGGCATCGGTGACCATTTGGTCTTGATTCTTGGCAAAGGTTGCAGGATCTTCACCGTACCCGAGCTCTTTCGCATTGGCGTGCTTGTAGTAACTCTTATCGTAAGTCGGGCGAACCTCTCTGTGGTCGATATCAGACATCAAACGCTTGCCGTTTTCATCAGGTTTGACAACCCGA
>CALGEM010000360.1 GCA_937881505.1 uncultured euryarchaeote | reverse complement strand
GGAAGCCTGTACATTGCGCGCGTGCGTTGTCAGCACGGGCTCAATCCATAGCACACCATCGGCTTGAAGCAGCGGCTCAAGTGCTTGGAGGCTCGGTGAATGAACGGTCAAGGAACCGGGAAGATTTCCCCAAACGTCCAGTGATGAGGATGCGATGGACAAACCAACACGGTCAACTGCACCTCGGACCTGTTCTATTCCATCATCAGGAAGTCTTGGTTCAAGCAGAACCCGGTAATCACTGGGCCCTGCTGGGGTGTCAAGGCCCAATCGTAAGTGGGCGGATTGAGAAGCAACGACCTCCACATCCAATGGCCAAGAATCGCGGTCATTCTCCGCCCAAACGAGCAAAGCATCGGCACGGATGCTGCGTAGGGGTTGGATACCAACATCTTCCAAGACCTTCCATTTTGCTGATGTCCAAACGCCTTCTTCGAGGACGAGAAGGTGTTCCCCGTTTCGTGGAAGGTGGTTTTCTGTAGGGGGAGTGATGGTCAGGCCGGAGGTCACTGGCAGAAGCAGCAACAACACCGCCCAAACAGCGCCCCGCATACCGTGTCCACGCCCTTGAGTTTCCTTAATTTGTTTCCCGTCGCCGCGCCAGCGCGTTTAAGGATGGATGGCAGGTCGGAGGGCCCGATGAAGGCCTACCGAGTATCAGGAACCGCACCGTTCGGCAGTCAGCGACAACCATTTTCCTACGATGTCCCAGCAGAAGATGCTGAGGCAGCGACCCAGAAAGTGTACTCCACGCTCGGGTCCCGCCATCGCATCATGCGCCGGAAGATCAACATCGACAGCGTCGGTGAAATTGACCCTCGCACTTCCACCGAGCCGGTTATCCTCCACACCTTCCGCGATGAAATCGCAGCGAAGGGCGGACCAATCGCTCCTACGGCAGAAGAAGAGTGAACGTTTTCCACGTAGCGGGCTTTGCCCAATGTGTTGAACGGGCGAGTATCTCACCCATCGTTCCGCCAATCCTTTGCCCAATCAAACATGGATTGCATGATGGGGCTGAGGAGGCGACCGTCATCGGTGAGCGAGTAAAGATTGGATTGGGGCGATTGGGGATTGATTGCACGTATCACGAGCCCCCCTTTCTCCAATTCTCCAAGGCGCCTTGATACGGTGGTTGACGATGCATCCACACGATGCTTGATTTCGGTAAATCGGAGCGACCGGCGGGCCCTATCAAGCACCATCAGGATATGGAGTGATTTTGATTTGGTGATCAATTCCAAAACGCTGTCCACTTTGGCGTAGGTCGGGTCGCATTCCTCATTCAAGGTTGGCAACATGGAAGGAACCACCCCGTCTTTCCACATAAAGTTCAGGCCCCCGCGTTCATTGTTCGCTCACACCCCAACACGACACGACCTCAGCGGGGGCTTCTTCAACCCCAAGCGATTCCCTTGACCGACGGACATGGTTGACAGGACACAGCTTCAACGCCTCGCGCAAGAAGTCGAGGTGCTGCGCAAACGCCTGGATGAAATCAATCTCCGCATCGAACAGGTTGATGCTGTGCTCGCAGAACACGCCATTACCGACGCCGTGCTTGAGGCTCTTCTCGGTCACGGCCAAGGGTCGAGTATTTCCACTCATTTGCCCATTGGCTCAGGTATCAGTCTACCTTATCGTCATCAGGGAGACAAGGAGGGCGTGGCCTTGGTGGACCTCGGCTCGGGCGTTTTTGGAGAGCGCCCTTGGAGCGACGCCCGCTCCATCACGACCCAGCGCAAGGACGACATTCAACGCCTCCGTGATGAATTGAAGGAACAGTCCGACCAAACAGAAACGTCGCTGGGACAGGCGGCACAGACGTTCAATCGTCTCGCAGAATCGCTCAAACAACAGGCCAGCCCCGAATCTTCTCCAGTGCCATCCTCGCCCGAAACGGAAACCCCTGAATCAACTTCTTCAGACGCCACGCCACGACGTTCTCGCAAACGTGGCATGTTCGGCGGCGACTTAACACTGGACGATTGAGGGATTCGATGGGACTGTTTGACCGCTTCCGCAAACGTGTCCAAGAGGTGGCGGAGGAAACCGACGGTGACGCCTTATCGGTGGATGCTGCCTCGGAGGAAGGCAAAGCCCTGGTTGACCAACCTGCCGTATCACAAGTGGAAGAACACGAGGAAGACTGGGATGATGTTGACGAAGAGCCCATACAATCGTCCACGGCTGAAGAAGACGACGATGATGATTGGGACACATGGGATGACGACGAACCCCTCGCTCCGGTGGCCCTCAGCAAAAAAGAACGAAAATTCCTCGAACGGCAAGAAAAGGAACGCCGTCGCCGTGAAGAGAAGGCCAAGAAGGCGATGAAAAAGCGAGGAGCGGTTGATGTCGCTCGTCCCAAAGGTTCCAAGGTGGATTTGTCCATGATGCGAACGACCCCCGGTCGTCAACTGGTCCATGTTCAGCAAGCACCGAAAGGATCGAGCCAATCCGCATCCATCCAACTCGGTGGTGGCCAATCCATTGATGTTGACCTTGGCGGCGGTGTGGTTTCGGAAGGGGGCCGCATCATCAAACCGGGTGATGCACTCGAGAATTTGCTTGAAGAACTCGAATGGGTGTTGTTGGAATCGGATATTTCCCAACAAGCGTCCAGCGCCATCATCGACAGTCTTCGAAACGCCCTCGTCGGGGCGCGTCTTCGTCGAGGCGCCGATCTTTCCAAGGTCTTGGAAGCAGCTCTCAAACGTGCACTCCAAGCCTTGCTTGAAGCTGGCTACTGGGACTTTGATGCATCCGTTAACGGATTCATTGAGGCTGGCGATGTGCCCGTGGTCATCATGTTGGTTGGGGTGAACGGCACGGGAAAAACCACGACGGCGGCCAAAATCGCTCAACGACTTCTCAACAATGGCCGCACGGTTATCGCGGCGGCTGGCGACACCTTCAGAGCTGGCGCCATTCAACAACTGGAATCGCATTGTGAACGCCTCGGTATTCGGTGCATCTCCAGTCAGCGCGGCGGGGATTCAGCCGCCATCGCACGAGATGCCATTGATTCGGCCAAAGCCAAAGGCATCGATGTTGTGCTGGTTGATACCGCTGGGCGAATGCAAAACAAGACCAACCTGATGAATGAACTCAACAAAGTCAGAAAGGTCACCAATCCGCATCTGACGCTCTTTGTTGGCGATTCATTGGCTGGAAACGATGCGGTGGAGCAAGCCAAGATGTTCCAAGACATCATGCGGTTTGACGGGGCTGTTCTGACCAAGATGGACACCGACGCCAAGGGAGGTGCTGGACTTTCCATCGCCTTTGCCACAGGCCGCCCCATCGTCTTCGCAGGGGTTGGGCAGGGCTACGATGACCTGATGCAATTCAACCCTGAGTGGCTTCTCAACCAACTCTTTGAGTGAGGCGTAGGGAACAAAAACCCCCACTCGTAACCGCTTGTCATGGCGGATATGTTTGCTGATGAAGACGCGGCCCGATTCTTTCAGATGGTCCAAATGTTGCAACGCTCCACGTTGTTGCAAATGGGGTTTCTGCCCGACCAATCGGGTACGTATCACTACAACATGGGTGAGGCAAGAGAGGGCATCGAAGTTCTCCGAATGTTTCAGCGCAAGACCAGCGGGAATTTGAGCGACCAGGAGACGCAAATGCTTCGAGCGGTCATCAGTGAGTTGCAAATGCAATTCACGCAAGCGCCGCAACGCCGCCGGCAACGACAGGAAGAAGAGGCTCAAAGCGACGTCATCCGAGAAACGTTCACCCAACCCCAAGACGGCCCTGTTGAAGACCTCTCAACTCCACCTGAAGGCGAGGAAGAGTAGCGGTTGATTGATGAGTTATCGCTCGTTGCGTTGGGTTGATTGGCATGGGATTGGTCACCGAAGTAGATGATGAATCGGCGCCCACCGTCCTCATCGTTGACAACAACCCCATGTCGTCCATGCGGCTCACGAACCTCTTCAAAACGCGAAATTTCAACGTTGAACTTTGCGAAGATGGCGACCAGGCGGTGGACGAATACATCCGTTTGGACCCCGAACTGGTGGTTCTTTCCCTCGATATTCCTTCGTTGGACGGTCATTTGGCTGCGCTGGAGATGAGGGAGCACGGGGGTGAAAGCCGCATCGTCTTTGTCGCTCCTTCTCGGATGGCCGACCTTGCGCGTAATGCAACGTATTCCGCTGGTGCTGTGGCCTGGTTGCAAAAACCCGTTTCCAGTGAAAGTTTGGAAGCCGTTTGGAAAACCATTCTGGGGGCCATCCCAGAAGCCCCGGGGCTTGAAGACCTTGACGAACTCTATCCGGACCGCATTCAGGTTGAAGCCGATGAGGGGCCACTTCTCCCCCTTCCTGGAACTCTTCCCCTCCCACTTCCCGATGCTTCCATCCTGCCCGACCTGCCCGTGGTGCTGCCGGTTGAATCAGGCACTGGGAAGCCGAAAAAGGTGAAGCTGAAGAAGAAACGTCTCGTCTTTGTCGTGCTGCTTGCGTTGATCGCTGGTGGGCTTGGCTATGCGTACCAACAGGGCATGTTGCCTGTTTGAGCGCGAACATATCACCAATTCCTTCATACCCGTCGAAGTTATGGTCGGTCCATGGAACGCACCCCAATCGTAGCGCTTGGCTTATGCCTGACCATGCTCTTAGCCGGTTGTCTGAACCCTGTAGAAAACGTCGAGGTGCCCGATGTGGTGCTGCCAGACGACTGGTCAACCATCACCGCTCGTACGGTTGCCAGCCCCCACCTCTTTGCTTACGATGATTGCGGAGAACTGGAACAATCTCTGAAACAATCCATCGAAGAACAATACCGGGTCGAACTTATGCAAGCGGTTGCCGAGCAGTACTACTATGGTGATTTCATGTGGGCCGAGGATGCTGAAATGGCCATGGACGACGGGGCCGTGGCCGACACCAGTACGACCGCTCAGCCAAGGACGACAGCACCAAATCGCGTGGAAGGTGAGGATTTCTCAGGCACCAACAACCAGGAGGCGGGCGTTGATGAGGCCGATTTCGTGAAGACCGACGGCTACCACATCTACTACCTCCAAGGTCGTAACCTCCACATCTTCGGCGTACCTGAATTTGGAGCGCTGGAAGAGGCGTACAACACCACACTTTCTGGAAACCCCGTGGCCATGATGCTCGACGGCGACCAACTCGTGGTCATTTCCACGCTGAATCCTTGGTCCATCCCATCATCTCACCCCGTGGTCGACGCCATGGGTTGGGAGGACGACTACGGTTCGTGGCGCACAAGCAGTTTGACCAAGTTCACGGTTTTTGACATCACGAACCGCAGCGCCCCTGATGTTGAGCGCGAACTCTTCATCGAAGGCTCTTACATCACGGCACGAGAAATCAACGGCACCGTCCGAACCATCACACACGCTTGGATGGACGTTCCTGGCGTGCAGTCTTGGCTTAACCTCCCTACAGGTTATTGGAATTTGAATTACGATGACCCCCTCCGTTTGGAAATTCGAGAAAAGGTGGCCTACCAAACCATGCTCAGCAACAGCGAAGCGCTTGACCGCCTCACCCTTGCCGATTTGATTCCTCAAGTGTACGAATACAGCAACGGCGAAGTGGCTGTTCACGCCATGAGCGACAACGCTTGCCGTGATTTCGTTGCGCCAGAGGACAGCATGGAGCGAGGCATCTCCAGCATCTTCTCACTCGACTTGACCTCCACAGACTTTGACTATGAAGTGGACCATGTCGTTGGCACCTACCCACAAGTCTACGCCTCGAGCGACGTGTTGGTGTTGGCTGAATCAGCGTTCTCTGGATGGTGGTTCTGGGGCAACGACGACATGGACGAGATGACCAACCTCCACACCTTTGACATCAGCGCACCCGATGCAACGCTCTACACCGGATCAGGCCGTATCGCGGGTACCGTTTTGAATCAATTTTCACTCTCTGAGCACGAAGGCGTACTTCGGGTTGCAACCACCGTCGGCCAGTGGGCGCGCTGGTGGATGGACGACCCCGAACCGATGTCATCCCAACTTGTCACGCTTGTTCGTTCAATCGATGTTGACACGGGGAAGCAAGTCCTTGCTGAGGCTGGCCGCGTGGACGGCATTGCACCAGGTGAACGCATCTGGAGCGCACGTTTCGACGGCGACCGCGCCTACATCGTGACCTTCGAACAAATTGACCCGTTGTGGGTGATTGACGTCGCCGATGAGACCAACCCAACCATCCTTGGTGAACTCAAGGTCCCCGGCGTTTCCACCTACATCCACCCGCTTTCGAGGGACCATTTGTTGACCATTGGCCTTGCCCCGGCCAACGAAGACGGAACGGGCCTTGATTGGTCGGGCACGCAGATTTCCTTGTTCGATATTGTCGATCCAACCAACCCACTGCAAGCCGATGCTCTGCGCCTTTCGCCGGTTGCACGCGACCAAGCTAATATGTGGTCGTGGTCGTCTTCTGAAGCAACGTACGAATCCAAAGCCTTCCAGTACTGGTCGCCGAAGTCCATGCTCGCCGTACCACTTTCCACCTATCGATACGCAGAAACGTACGAGAACGGATGGTACTCGTGGTCGTATCAACACATCTCCAAGCTCATGCTGGTAGAGGTGAACGAAACAGATGGCAACCTTTCCTTGTACGGTGAAGTGAACCACTCGTCGTTTTACGACCGAGAAGAAGACAACCGATACTGGGGTTGGGGCGAGCAGAACATTCGCCGTTCCATTTTCATGGGCGATTATGTGTATGCAATTTCTCCCGGCGGCATCACGGCCACCAACTTGACCACCATGGAAGAATCTGCCCGCCTTTCCATCCCCCCATCTAAGGCCGCCTATGAACGGTACTACTACGGCGATGATGTGGCGGTTTCGGAGGAAAGATCCGATGAAAGCGATGAGCGGGAAGAAGACAGGCCTAACGACTCATCGTCAGATGAAGGCGACCGCGAACCAAGGGACGCTTGACCCCGCACGCGCCATCATCACCCTCATGAGGGGGTCCTGTGTGAGGTGAACCATGCGCACGGCGGTGGCCACCTTTGGTTTTGGCCGGCCGGACCATTTTGAGCGCATGTTGCGTTCGCTCGGTTCCTGCCCAGAAGTGGTCAACGGAACTGTCGATGTCGTTCACTTCCTTGATGGTGGCCCCGGGTCTGAACAGGAAGCACTACGCAATGTCATCGAGTCAAGCGGGGTTCCTTACGCCTCGATTGTGGCCCGGCCCGAAAATTTGGGCGTTGGCCGGCAACTTATCGGCGCTCGCCGTGAATTGCTCGACGAGCAAGGCTACGACCGCATGGTGTTGGTTGAGGACGATATTGAGTTGAGCCCGACCTACCTCACATCGTTGCTGAACCTCAGCGACTGGGCTGAAGCCTACACCGATGTTGGAACGGTTCAAGTTTGGAACGTTGAGGCTGGGTCCAAAGAAGAGCTTCAACCTCATCTGCATCAAGTTGAGCTGACCAATCGGCATTTTGTCACCTATTGTTTGACCAAGCGAGCATGGGACATCATCAAACCCGTGTTGTACGCCTACGAAGAGAAATTCCTCATGCGTCGCCCCTACGCAAAACGCCCCCACTACCGCATTCGCCGATTCATGCGGCAACAACTCAAGCGAGCCCGACAAATGCCTCAAGGGCCTCGGTTGGACCCGCCTTCCGAAGCGATACACAACCCCTTCCCTTCCATTCCCTGGCGTTCAGCGCCAACAAGTCAAGACGCCATTACGTCATTGGCGATGTATTTGGCAGGCCTGCATCGCATCACCACGCGGGTCTCTCACGCTTATTACTACGGCGTGACCGGGGTTCATTGCACGCCAGAACTTTACGAATTCATGGGCTTCAACGACCAAGGCTGGTGGCAGTGGGATGCGGCGCCCGAGCAGTTTGAGATACGCTACAAAGACGCAAAGGGCCAGTGGCTCAGCTCGCATTATCGTTGAGGGTAGACCATGAGCCTCACGATTGGATTGGTGGGTTGCGGCAGGTGGGGCGGCGTCCATCTCCGTACCCTGCAGAACCTCAAGTCGACAGGGCATGTGCGACGGGTGGCGGTGTGCGACATCGATCCCGACAAATTGGCGGGCATTCAAGCGGACGCCACCTACGCCTCCTTCGACCAAATGCTGGAACACGAACATCTGGACGGCGTGGCCATTGTCACACCACCAAACACCCATGTTGATTTGGCTCGGAAAGCACTCATGCATTCACTCCCCGCTCTGGTTGAAAAACCGCTGGCTGTGGAGCACGAGGTTGCGAGTGATTTTCTGAACTCACTCCAAGAAAACACGGTCTTGGTTGTGGGCTACATTCTTCGCCACCATTACGCCATCAAACACCTTCACTCGCCTCGCATCCAAGACTTGCTGGGCGAGGTTCGTTCGGTCCATTACCAGCGGCAAACCGTTCGAGAGCGCCCAGCCGGTGCCCAGCCGATATCGACCTTGGGGGTTCACGCTCTCGACCTCATCGCTTGGCTGCTGGGCCAACCATTGATGTCGGGGGAGGTGGTCAACAAGTCCACCACGGCCGATACCGCCTCCGTCAATTTGGTGTTTCCATCTGGGCACGAAGGCTCCTTTGAGGTTGCGTGGTCGGCTTCTCAAGAACGTCGTTTGCTTCACATAGAAGGGGCATCGGGCCAAGCCACCCTTGACTTTGGGACCGGCGATATTGACATCACCAACAAACATGGGCGAACCAGTTTCCAGTCAACGGGAAACGAAGCACTCGTGGAAGAATGGAAGCACTTCTTAGCCCACCTCACCGCGCCCAAGCAACACGTCTTCCCCTCGATTGAGCGACTCATCGACCAAAGCGCGTGGCTCCACACCCACGGCGGAGAGGAATCAGTTTGAACCAAGCACTTCTTTGCGAGAATTGAAGAATGTCGTGCCCTTGGCCGAACGCATGGGCCTCTCCATGACCACCGTTCAACGCATGCTCGGGGCGAGCCTCATCGCCAGTTTGGGCGTTTGGTATCTCCAAGGGACGGTGATGGACGGCGTTCTCACTCTCATTGCTCTGTGCGGTTTGACCGGCGTGATTTGGGGCCTATCTGAGCGAGAATCCACCTTTGATTATCTCAACCTTTCAGGCAGCGGCCCGTGGAACATGTTGGCCGTGGTGCTCAGCATCGTCGTCTTCGCACAACTGTCCATTTCCATTTGGGCGTTCCCAACCGTGGGCGCTTACATCCTCTCCCTGTCGTTCATTGGCTCGTTTTGGCTGACCGGCTACATGATGCAACCAAGCCGTGCTTGAACCCGCTTACTGCGCCGTTTTTGGGGCGAAGGGTCAAGGGCCGACGGCACCGACCAACGGGCTGATGGCAACCCACGGCGACCACCCCGCTCTACCCGACCACCTTGAGTCGTTG
>CALGEM010000359.1 GCA_937881505.1 uncultured euryarchaeote | reverse complement strand
TTCGCGCATGCCGTGCATGCCGTAATTGGTCGCAAGGGACTCGCCGTTCACCCAAAGTTCTGAACCGTCGTCGGAGTTGATGAAAAAGGTCCAATTTCCAGTTTCAGGAATATCGATCAATCCGCTGAATCGTGCGCCCCAATCGCTTTTGAAACGATTGTCAAGGCCAGGGTAGGCGTTGTAGGATGAACCTCGGTTGAGGTGGGGCTCAATTTGGACTCGATCGGGATTTCGGTCGATGAGGGAAGGCATGCTCGAGGAACTGAAACTGACGCCATCGTTGTCAAAATATTCGCCATATATGCCTTGCAAGCCCTTGCCTCCGTCTTGGTCGCAATCGGTGCGGATGCTTGCTTCGAAGGCGCCGTTACCGCCTTGTTTTTCATCGGTTTGGTAGGACCAATTGAAGTCGTCTTCCGGTGCCACGGTTGGGGACGTGTGGGTCCAGTAGCGAGAACCGCTTTGCCATGAGGTGTCAAGGGTATCAAAACCGCTGTTGGCGAGGTAATTTTTGTTCCAGTTGCCATCGTTGCTGCCCCACGATGCATACCCCATCACGTTGGAGATGTTGGTCAAGAATTCCGTTTCTTCGTCAAAATGAACCGGCAGGCCCATGCTCTGGTTGAGCGTTGTATTGGCCGTGTACAGGTCATCGTTCCAAAATTTGTATCCCGAATTGTTTCGGTTGGTAGCCAAATCGAGCACGAACGTACCTCGTTGTCCCAAACTTTGGTTGGCTCGCTCGATGAGTTCGAGGGCCGTATCCACGGTGTATCCGGTCAGCCGAGTCACCAGGAAAAAGCCGTACTTGTTTCGCGTGAACGGTTCCATGGCCTTCCCAGCCAATGGTCCGTAGTCATGGGTGCCCCAGTAGTTGGTACCGATCGAACTGTTGTAAGCGCCACCCAGCAAGGCCAATTCTTGGTCAAAACTCGCTTTATCGTTCCCGCCAGATACACGAAGAGGGATGCCTTTGGTCGTTACGAGGTAGTTGAGCTCGCTTAACGTGCTACGGTTTTGGAGCATCTCGAGAAATGGATAGGCAAAGTAGGTGTTGAATTGGTTGCGGTTGATGGTCTCGCCGGTAGGGGTTCCCGAGGCGTTGAACAGGAACACCCGATCCAGGGAGATGTTTCGGGCCGCAACAAACGCCCAACCGATGGTGCGACTCTCCTCGGAGAGGTTGTTGATGAGCACGCCGACGTCGCTGTAATCGGTGACGCTATCGTAGGTGAAGCCTTGAGGAACGGCGATGTTCTGCCAAGGCGTTTGGTTCCAAACATCGTCTGCGCCGCCAACGAAAAAGCCCGAAAAGAGTTCACCTTCAAGTTCTCGCTCAACGCTTGTTTCCTCGAGTTCGGCCCCGGGAGAAAAAGGAAGAAGCGAGAGCAACAACAAGGCCACGAAAGCGATGCTGCACGCCTTCGTGGACATGGTCAAGGCACCGTCGCAGCCGATTTAGCGGTATCGCCTTGGGGATGGCTACGACGAAGGCGAGGTAAGGCGATGAATTCTGCGTTTTTCATCAATTTACGGGGCAGATAATATGTAGGGTCGCCTTCTCTTAGAACCGATGGCCGAACTTTACATGGCACGGACCTGCAAACATGGAGTCCTCCGCGTGATGGGGGGCGATGTTTGGAATCACAGCGGGGATGTGCTCATCACGCCTGCCAACAATCGCCTGTCCGGAAGGGAGGGCCTCGATGCCATGATTCATCAGAAAGCCGGGAAGGAGTTGACCCAAGTCACCCGCAACATTTGCTTGGACATGCGAAAAATCAACGCGCCGCCCTGTGCCGTCACAAAGAACGTCATCACCGAACCTTTTGCGCTGGCTGAAAATTACAAGCACATCATCCACGCCGTGGGACCCGATTGTCGTCGACCGAATCAGGATGAGGCTCGTCGGGAACTCTTGGCGGAAACCTACGCCAACCTCTTTGCAACCATCGAAGAAATGGGCGACATAACCTCGGTCGTTTCTCCCCCGCTGTCAATGGGCGTGTTTTCTTACCCGCACCGAGAAGGAGCTCGCTTGACCCTCCAGGTCTTGCTGGAAATGTTGGACGGTGAGAAGGACTTTGGCATCAGGAATTACACCATCGTGGTCAAAGAGAAGAACTTCATCAGCAACATGCGAACCGTTTACCGAGAGGGAGAAGACCAGTTCCCGGGCGTCGACACCACGATGCAGGATTCAGTACGCTAAGCGGTTGTTGATGCGGTCGAGTTGACCCTCGAGCATAACCTGTTCTTCACCGACCTTCGCCAGCGAAGCACTCTCAAGATTGCGTTCAATGGAAAGTTTGAGTCGCTTGATTTCGTTAATGCGTTGCGTGCGGTCCTTGGGCCGGTTTACGGCACTGCGCATGCTGAGGAGCCATTCTTCCAAGAGTGCAGCACCCCATTCAGGCACACGCAGTTCACTCGAGAGGTAGATGCTCTGCCGTCGATGCTGAAATCGTGTTTTTCCTTCGCTGGTTCTCATGCCAAGGACGGAGCCGGGGTTCCATGTTTCCAAAGGGATGTGAAGGTGTTGCTGGATGTTGAGTTTACCGTTGCTGTCCATCAAAAAATCAGCGATGAGGACGCTCGAAGAAAGGCGAATCAGCACCTGGACGACATCGTCGTGATTGGCCCAGTCCGAAATGCGCACCGGTCGCTCCCCCCAAGTCTCTTCACACCAGACTTCAATGGCCATGTTGTGGGGGTGCATGGACTTCAACACACGCCAACCCATCATCAAGTTTTGTCCTGTTGACGAGGTGAGGGCGCGTATCAACGTTCAAGACGGAACGGGGTGTGCGTGCAGCATGGTGGGGTCGTGGGGCTCGGTTCAGGCTGACTGGACCTTGGTGTTCGCGCTCCTCATCGGCTGGTACATCCTCATCAAAACTTGGGAGCGAAACGGCACCCTTGACCGCTGGAACGCCACCCGGGCTCTCGGCATCGTGCTGATGGTTCGAACCCAACGCGGCCAACGGCTTCTGGATTGGTTAGCCCGACCCCGGCGGTTTTGGCGAGCCTACGGCGAGGTTTCGCTTTGGGTTTGCTCGGTCTCCATGCTCGTGGTCGCTCTGGTGGTGGTGCTCGCCTTCATCACCTCCCTGCTCTCACCACCGACGGCTTCGCCACCATCGGCCAGTGAATTGGTCGCTGTGCCCGGCATCAATCCCGTCATTCCGCTCGGTTGGGGGGTTTTGGCCTTCGTCGTTTCACTTGTGATTCACGAATTTGGTCATGGCTTGCTGGCTCGGGGCCACGGCATGCGTATCCGTTCGTTCGGCCTGCTCCAACTCGGTCCATTGCCCTTGGGTGCGTTCGCTGAACCACAATCTGACGAGTTGATGCGAGCGCCTCGCAGGGAGCGCTTGCGAATGTTTGCTGCAGGACCTGCAACGAACCTCTTTGCTGCCTTCATCATGCTGTTGTTGTTGGGCGGCCTCGCGTCGCAGATCGTTGCCGAAGAGGATTACATCCACGTCCGAGGTATCGTGGTTGACGGCGGTGCTGAGCAAGCTGGCATGCAACCGTGGGACACCTTGGTTTCCATTGACGGTCAACCGGTTCATACAACGGATGATTTCAGGGACATCCTTCTGGGTTACCAAAGCAACGACACCGTCGATTTGGTGGTCATTCACCAGGACGGGGCGCGGGAAACGCTGCAAGCCACCTTTGGCGACAAATACCAGTATTACTCGGATTTGGGATGGAGCGAGGAGGTCCTCGCCAACCTCGATGTACAACCCGGTGATGCGTTTTTAGGCGTTGAAGGTCTTTCCGAAGGTACGGCTGGCGTCGACCGATTAGCAGGGCCTTTCTCCCCACGTTGGGAGGGAAAACTTGCCCAGCGTGCGCTTTCAGTCCCCTTCCACATTCTGACGATTTTGTTGATTCCGTTTGAACTTGGAGGGGTAGCGATTCACCCCTTTGAAGAGGCGCTGATGGTCGCTGGTGATGGAATCGTTGGCAGCATCTTGGGCACCGATGTTCTGATGTTTTTCTGCCACCTGTTGTTT
Source organism: uncultured euryarchaeote (assembly GCA_937881505.1). GTDB lineage: Archaea > Thermoplasmatota > Poseidoniia > Poseidoniales > Poseidoniaceae > Poseidonia. Next base: position 1,892 of record CALGEM010000359.1, on the reverse strand, counting down.
TGGCTGATGTGGGTCAACATCCTTCTTGGTTTTACCAACCTGATTCCGATGGTGCCCTTTGACGGTGGCCACATGCTGCGAGACATGCTTCACGCCTTCCTCAGCGGGGTGAAACGCGTGGGTCGGAAACTCAAGTTGTGGGACTTGCATCCGATGTGGGTGGACCACATCTCAACGCGAGCATCGAGTTATTCCTCCCTCGTCTTGCTGGTCATGCTGCTCTTCACGATGGTCATTCCTTACCTCTGAACACCGGAAGAACAGCCGAACGCCGTCGCTCCAATTCGGCGAGAATATCAACAGCACTTAGTTCACGACATTCCGCCATCGTTGGTGGAGAGGCTCGTTGGGCTCGCTCCTGAAGGGCTGAGACCTGTGCATCCTCGCCTCCAAGCGGCGAACACATCATGGCGAGAAATTGGTTGAGGGGCATCCCTTGCTCCCAATCGATGAACGGTGAACCGTTTCGATTCAACGGGAGCGGGGGGATCATCTTAGCCAAACGAGCGAGGGTACCGGTCAAACCTTCGGTTTCAACACGAAAAAAACGCCAAGAATCACCCCGAACACCCTTTCGGCGATGGGCATAGAGCGGCATCAATCCCGATCGCTCTCCCTCGCGAATCATGGCGTTGAGTTGGTCCTTTGTGCGTCCTGAAAAGTACAATTTTTCTGCGCGCGTTGATTTCACCTCAATGGGAAAGCAACAATCCCCGCGAAGCGCTACCAAATCACCGCTGCCCTCCATGCCAGAGCCGGCGGCACGGACGACGAGAAAGGGCCGCTCAAGAACACGCATCGTTCGAGCCTTTTCCTCCGGCGTACAACTGCGCGTCACCGTCTTCACGCCCTTTTCCGTGCCCGATAAAACGTCCCGGAGCTCGCGCTCGTAGGCACCCGTCATACGGTGACATCCGCGTCTATCGTTCTTGATAACTTCGGAACCAGACCGTTGCATGAACCGAGTTTGAGAGGCCGTTTATTTGGCCAACCGATAGGTTAGAACAGGGCCAAGGAATGGGCATGATGTGAAGCCGCTCTATGTCCGAACGGATGATTTCCGTCTGGCTCATCGGCTGTTGAGCGAACTCAAGCGACGAAACTTGCCGGCTCAACAACGTTCAACCACCGATGCGATTGAACCCGAGGCGTATTGGTTTGGCACACCTGAAGAAGTTCACGCTCTGGGTGGCCGAGGCGTAGCCGTTGAACTCGATGATGTGGCTGAGACCGTGTCAACATGGTTGCTGTCGCGTCAGTTGACGGGACCGCCTTCGCAATTGGTGGTGGGTCTCGACCCGGGTCCTCGACCCGGTTGTGCCTTTTTCGCGGACGGCCTCTTGCTTGGAAAGCGCGAGATGGATTCCATCGATGAATCACTCGAGAGCATTGTGAATTTGGTGGAACACACCAGCCCAGGTCAGGTACTGGTTCGCATCGGTCACGGTTCTCCTGTGCACCGAGATCGTCTGGTCAATCGCGTTTTAGCGCTTGGCTATCATGTTGAAATTGTCAACGAACACCGTACCAGCGCAGGCCACCCTCGACATGCGCACGGCTCTGCCGCCCTCAAGATCGCCATGCAGCCGGGCACGCCGGTTCACGAACAACGCAGGGTTCGAGCCTCCACGGGTGAATTGCGCAACCTCCAACGCATCAGCCGCCAGCGGTCGAAAGGCCAACTGACCATTTCGCTGGAAACGGCGATGCGTGTCAGTGAAGGTCAACTGACGATGGACGAGGCACTCAAAGAATCGGGTTATGACGCCTCTTGATCGCGTTCACGCTTGGCAACTTCCGTCATTTCCGGTGAACGGTTCAACCACCAGCGGAACACCTTTTCGGATGCTTGAGGCGCCTCCGCTTTGACCCAGGGGCGCAGGGCTGCGATG
>CALGEM010000358.1 GCA_937881505.1 uncultured euryarchaeote | reverse complement strand
ACCGACCGTGGCATGTGCGCAGATTGCGACCTTGTGGTGGAAGCCGTTCCAGAAATTCTCGCTCTCAAAGCAGAAATTTTCTCGGAACTTGACAGCATTTGCAAACCGGAGACCATCTTGGCGTCCAACACGTCGTCCATTTCCATCTCCACCATCGCAGGCTCAACCAACCGACCGGACAAGGTCATCGGCATGCATTTCATGAACCCGGTTCCCATCATGAAACTCGTTGAAATCATCAACGGCGATGGCACCAGTGAAACAACCAACAGCGCTGTGGTTGAAGCGGCTGAAAAGATGGGCAAGACCGCCCTTTCGTGCAACGATGCACCCGGCTTTGTTTCCAACCGCATCCTTTGCCCCATGATCAACGAAGCCATCCTCACGCTCCAGGAAGGCGTGGCAGAACCCGAAGCCATCGATGGCATCATGAAACTCGGCATGAACCACCCCATCGGGCCGTTGGCACTTTCGGATTTGATTGGCAACGACACCGTTCTTCACATCATGAACGTCCTCTACGAAGGCTTTGGCACCGAGAAGTACGCACCCGCTCCTTTGCTCATCCAAATGGTCGAAGAAGGCAAGCTTGGCCGAAAGTCCGGCCAAGGCTTCTACACCTATTGAGGTGATACTGTGGGCGACCTTCAGGGGCAGACCTACCTCGTCACTGGCGCATCCAAAGGCATCGGGCGTGAAGTGTGCTTGGCACTGGCTCGTGCAGGCGTTCGCGTCATCCTTCTTGCGAGGAACAGTTCAGAACTTGAGCAAACGACCGCCAACGTGCAGGCCCTCGCTCCTGATTCCTACGCCACGCCCTGCGACTTGGGTGTACCTGCCACCATTGAGGAAGCAGCGCAAACCATCCTTGCCAGCGAGGACGCAATTCACGGCATCGTTCACAACGCCGGAGATATCCATCCCATCAAACCCCTCTTTGCTGCGGATGCTGAGGATTGGGCACGTTCCATGATGGTCAACGTGGTTGGTGTTCAACACTTGACGCAGGCGCTGGCTCCTGTTCTCCAGGGCGAACATCGGGTTCGTGTCACCACGATTTCCAGCGGCGCTGCGCTTCGTCCGTTGGCCTCATGGTCGGCTTACTGCACGGCAAAGGCAGGCCTTGACATGTGGACCAGGTGTTTGGCTGAAGAGGGACGGGAACACAATATCACAGCGGTTT
>CALGEM010000357.1 GCA_937881505.1 uncultured euryarchaeote | reverse complement strand
CTCATTCACCGATGGCGCAGGCTTCCGGATATGGAACGGTTTGATTTCGGGCTCAGTGGAGAGCGAATCCACCTCGCTGTTGAAGGGAGCACCGGAGGGACAACCCTTGGCCTCCACTTGGCTGCAGATGCCATCAGTCATGGGAAACGGGTTCTCTGGGCGTCGGTGGAAATGCCGGACTCAGCTCGATTTTCACAACTCTTCCAACATCTCTCGCTGGTTGAAAGTTCTCGATTTCACGCCATGAATTTCGGTGGAAAATTTGACCGTGCCATCGATGCATTGCTTGATGCGGCCGTCTCCTTGCCAAGCGTGGGCCTCATCGTGATGGATGATTGGTGCGACTCAAGTGGTAGAATTTCAGCCGAACGCCTCCAGCATATTGAACGCGTAGCAAAAGAGTGCCCAGATACTGCTACCGTCTTGTTGATCTCAAAAGGAAGCGTGGACGCAAGTGGGGCCAGCGACGACCCCATTATCGCTCGTTCAGCGGATGCCATGGCCAAAAAGGGCTACGAAATTTGGCGGTTGTGGCGAGGAGCCAACGGTGGAAAGCGGGTGCTCGTGCGAGGCGACAAGGTCACCGATGTTGTGATTGAAGATTCAGGATTCGTCGCCTGAGTCTTCGTCTTCACCCAAGAGTTTGGCCATTTCTTCAAGAGCGTCCTCATCAGGTTCATCGAATTGTTGCGGATTGCGAGCACCACCGTCCATTTCATCCTCACCAGCAATTTTTGGGGCGTTTGATTCAAGCATGGACGACCGGTTTTTCATGGCGCGTTGACTGATGAACCACACCATGAGCAGCAGGCTCAAACCCATAACGGCGTAGGCGATGTTCTTGGTGGTCTCTGGCTCCATGCCTTGAACTGGATGGTGTTCCTTTTCATCGTTTTGCACCAATCACATCATCCCGTCCGAATCTTCCCAGGATAGCGGACGTGCGAGATGACGGCGCGCATCCATGGGAGGTTCAACCCAGCCCGTATGTGGAGGCGTTACAGGTACGCCATCCCATGTATCGGGCGCCGTTGATTTGCACGATGGGCATCGCAATCCTTGCCCTTTCCCCATACTTTTCATTCGCACAAGACAGGAGGAACAGAGAGGCCGTTGGTAGGTTCGGTGCACCCAAGAATCCACCTTCAACCGCTCAGCATGTAGGGTTCCATCAGGGTGGAGCAGCCCTGCGACGGAAATCTTGTCCCCTTCCTGGAGCCAACGCGCCAGTGCATTAACGGCTCCTCCTTCGGCGTAGGCTACGACGGTGGGGCCATCAGTTCGGACATGAGCGTGTTTGCGAGCAGGATGCGTTTCAACCGATACGACGGTGAACGACCGAACGGGTGGCAAATGGTCTCCACTTGCTTGATTGGTCTCAAAGA
>CALGEM010000356.1 GCA_937881505.1 uncultured euryarchaeote | reverse complement strand
ACCTTGGAGCGGGAACCTTTGAGGGGGACCACATGAAGGAGGGACCATGGCAGCGGAGAATTCGTGGTCTCCAGCGCCTGAAAACACCCTGGAAAGTCTTCGCCATGCCATCAACATGTTTGATGGAATTGAGTTTGATGTTCGTATCACGGCTGACAACCAACTCATCATCGACCACGACCGCACGGTGTCGGTTCCACCCTCCCAACTGCAAGGAAAGCCCAAATGGCTCGAGGAATGGGCCCATGATGAATTGGTGGATTTGGGGTTTCTCAGCTTTGAGGCTTTTCTCGACGACCCGGCCGTTCAACGCTTGTGGCGAGATGAAGGGAGGATGGGGTGCATTGAGATCAAACGGCCGCATCCGAAAGCCAAGACGGGTGGAGGATTTTTCGGAAGAAAGCACCACAACCAGCACATTGCAAACGCCATGCAGCTTGCAGAGCAGGCCTTGGATGCACGTGAAATTCCCAAAGAAAACACCGTGTTCTACGCCTTTCACCGAGGCATGCCGGCCTCCGCTCGGTTATCGAAGACGCAGCGGCCTTGGGCGGCCTTAATCCCTTACATCCCCCCCTACGGAACGCGGAGAACCCAGCGCCTCCAAGTTTTCCCTCGATTCTTCACGACCTCGTTCAAGCGACTGGTGAAACAGCATCGCTCACAAGGTAGTTCGATGTTGCCCTGTGCGGTTGAATACTTTCAATCCTCCACCCGGCATGTCCCGATAGGACGACACGTCGGCCTAACCGGGAGCGCCTTGGACCGGCTTACCCGTGCTCGAGAGGGTATGCCAACCTATGTCTGGCCAACCCGGCTCGGGATGGAGCATGACCTGTTACGCGCCGGCATGACGGGGCTGACCGACCATGCAGACCCAAATTTGCGATGGCTCCCCTCGGGGCACGCTCGTTGGCTCCAACCTGGCCTGCGCCCACTCCTTGATGCCGAATGGGATCACCTGAAAACAGCGTCTAAAACCAACCACCTTGACCTTCTGCGAAGGTTAGAGGAGGAAACGCCAACATGGGCCGAAGCGGATGCTTCACGGCGCCATGCGCTTGTTTCAGAAATGCGTAAACGATGGCGGTGGAACATGGATGTTGACGAACTGCTCGCCCGCTACGACGGCGCCACCCCGCCATCCTACGCACCGAGATTGATTGGCCACCGAGGGTCTGGAAAAACAGAGAGGCCGGTGTTGAACCCTCACTCAATGTGACGGAGTTCTTGCTCTTCTGCGATGTACTTCGGACGGTAGATTGGCGTCCCTTTTCCACCTCGCATGACGGTGCGTTCATCGATGATTTGAGCACCGATGCCGGCGACACGAGCCCAACCAAAGAAGGTCGTGTAGTAGGTTGGGTCCTTGAAGCCCACGTGGTGAAGCAACGCACCGCTGGCGATGTCGACATTGGCGTTTGGATTGGAAATTTTCTTGTTCTCAGAGAGCACACGAGGAGCAACTTCTCGCAGTGTTCGAATGATTTTGAAATTCTCATCATCCGGGCAGAGTTCTTCTCCAAGGGCGAACTGTACGGTCGCTCGTGGGTCTTCTGCTCGAAGGACGGCGTGACCAAATCCGAACACTGGGCGCTTGGCGGCAAGTTCACCACGGACAAACGCCTCGACTTCCGCAGGGTCACTGGTTCCGATTCGAAGCACGAACTCAAGGCACGACTGGTTCGCACGACCGTGGAGTGGGCCCGACAGGGCGTTCATGGCCCCTGCGATGGAGGAATAGACGGTGGCGTGGCCCGAGGCAATCGCCTTTCCTGTAAAGGTCGAGAGGTTGCCACCACCGTGGTCCATGTGAAGGACAAGGTAGGTCGCTAAAATTCGCTCCATCAGGTCATCGTCCACACCGTCCAAAGCCAGCGTGCGGACGAAGCGTTGAACCATGGTAGCCGAGAGATCGTCTTCAGGTATGTTGTCGCTTCGTCCCTCTCGAATTCTGAACAAGAGGCCCATCATGCGAGGCATCCGAGCGATGAGGTTGAGGGCGTCTTCCTTCCAGTCGCCCGTGGTGTCCAACATACCCAGAGTGTGAATACCAACGCTCAACCAATCCATGGGGTGGCCGTCTTTTGGCAACGTGGAGAAAACGGCAGCGACGCTGTCAGGAACATGGCCTCGGGAGGCGAGGTCGGCCTTGAAGCGCTCCGATTCTTCGGAGGTGGGCAATTCTTTGTTGAACAGGAGATAGACGATGTCTTCAGGTGGGTAATGAGCGAGTTCGGCGATGGGGTAGCCGCAGTAATGGACGCCTTCGGTGGGCGTTACAAACGAGGTGCGACAGGTGCCAACAGGTACGCCTCGAAGACCCGTGTTGAGGTGTGAGGTGTGGACGGTGAACATTGGTTCATCTTGCGTCATGTGCCTCCCCCGTAAATGGCCGACATCCATGTTCTGTATAAATGCGGCTCATGGCCGAGGCCGAACATCAAAACGGTGTTGCTAGCAACACCTGTGCAGTCTAACGATTCCAGCGCCGCTTTTTGGGCGGCCATGTTCGGAAGCCTTTCGTCGAGGTGCGGTCGGCAAAGATGTTGATACGGATGGTTTGCCCGTCGATAAGGATCGCATCCTCAGCGTCAATGCCCGGGCATGTACGCTTGACATTCTCCCATGCCGAAGGTGTGGCGAGGTTTTCTGCCCACCATGGAAAGGCCCGACACTGCTGCGGGCGAACCTCGTAGATGTTGCATTGCTTTTGCTCGTTCAAATGGATGCAAATCCCATCATCTTCTCGGCTTTTCAAAACATAGCGGCCATCAAACGTGGTACGAGTGTCTCGCTCAAGCCAGGTCGGTACATCCAATCCTGCGTGGTCTGCAAGCCTCGTGGCGTCATCGGCTGAGAGGTAGACGATGCCTCCCGGCTCGTCACAACATTTGCCACAATTGGGCTGACAGGCGAAGTTGACCCCTTTCATCCACCAAGGCGCCCTCATTCTTCCTCACCCTTCAACACCGTTCGGGGATGAAGGCGAGCGAGGTGAACCACGTTCTTCTTGGGCGCTTCCTCCAGCAAATCATCCGCTGAAATCCCGGTGCCGTCAATGTTCCATTCGCCCTCTGGCTCAAAAGAATCCAGAGATTCTGCTGGAGGAGAGGAAGGCTTGCGCTTTCGGCGACGAGGCACTCTTCGTTCTCGCTTGGCCGGAACATCCTCCTCAAACGGTGGCAAAGGTTCCCGCTCGGGGTCAAGTTCAACCAAACGCTCTTCCAGTGAGCGCAATTCATCAGCGATGGTGATGAGTTCGTCGATATCGGCTTCGACGGCCCGCTGAGCGAGCACCACCATCTGTTCCTCGAGGCGTTGGAGTTCAAGTGAGGCGGAGACACTTTGGCTGGTTGAAGCATTCATGCGCTGGTCAATGGCCTCATCGATATCGACGAGTACCTCAACGGCACGACCGACATCCTGGCCATCGAGAGGGTCATTGGCTCGTATGATGTACTTCTCTCGCTCGTGAACATCCAGAACCGAAGGACGACCCGGCTCAACGGGGTCAACACTCTCACGCAACCGCTCTTCGAGATGACGAGCACCTTCACCGATGGTCTCAGCCTCCCAGCCCGGCGGTTCGTAGTCATCCTCAGCCCACGCTTCAAGGGGGCTGTGCAAATCAATACCACCCGCTTCCAGGGATGAATATACGCTATCCAACGCATCACCGACAAGCCGAGACGCAAGGTCTTCAACGCGTTGATGTTCTCCAACAACCGTGGGGGCTTGACCGTTGAGCAGCAAATCATCAACATCATCATGGTCGAGTAAAACTGCACCGTTTTCAAACGCCAGAGTCAACTGCTCCAAGCGCGTTTCAACCATACGCCAACCATGCGGTTGCATGCGGCTCAGTTGTGCGAGATGACGATCGGAGACGAGTAAGTTTCGCTGTGCACATCGCCAGCGAGCGAAGGCCATGAGCGAAGGAGGTTGAGGTGAATCAAGACGAACCTCGAGGGATGACCGGAACACTTCCTTTAATCGAGATGAGGGGAGTCCATCCACGGCCAAGCGGCCCCCAGCCACCACCTGCAACCCGTGATTGAGCGCGTGATCAACCAGCACGCCAAGTTGGTGGCCCCAAACCTCGTGGGTGGCGAATTCGTGAAGGTCGTCAATCACCAATGCAGTCGCACCGGGCAGTGCGTTTTGCCACGACGCTTCAAGGCCGTCAGTTCCGCCTACATCCGCTGCCGTAATGAACAACACATGACCTTCCTGACGGCGGAGCATGGCTTGACCGGTCGCATGAAGCAAGTGTGAACATCCGGCTTGTGGCTCCGCCACAATGAGGACTGGATTGAGGTGGTGTGCCGGCCTGTCGATGACCTGCTCGCAATACTGCGTGGCTTGGAAATTCTCCTCAGCGACGAACCACTGCTTGAAGGTGGATGTGGTTAACCAACTCAAGCGCTGGGGCCAAGAGGAGGTCAGATTCAGTACGCGCGTGGCGTGAAAGGCGTCGTCCTGTTGGGGTGGGGCAAGCTCTTCACCAAGTGCGCTGCGAACTTCTCCACGTTGCTCACTCAACACTTGACTCCAAACAGGCGTCCCATCATCCTCTACCCCCACGTAAAGGTCACTTGATTCCGTTTCGACAGGGGGGTTTTGGGCTGCTTCGAGTCGCTGTTGAAGGTGCACCAATCGCTGTGCAACATGATGGGCGTATCCAGATTCTCGTTCAAGAAACGACGACGGGGCACCAACATCGGCCCCGAGAATTCGGTCGGCGATCAAGTCGTAGGTTGGACGTTGGGCAACACCCACAGTTTGGAAGAGAGAGAGTGGGCGTTGAGGAACGCTTGTCTTTCCGAGCAGGGTATTGAGTTTGGAGCGAGCTGGGCGTTCCTCTCCCTCTCCGGAGTGGTCAATGGAGGGGGGTGCGGTTATGCTTGTGCTTTGTTGAGCGTGAATGGAGTCCCGCAGTTGACGTTTCGCTTCCTCAAGCTGCGCCCGCAGTTTGGTCGGTGGCGAGGTCATGGCTCTTCACCGCTGTATCGCTTCAACGCCTCGCCGTGTTCGTTGTAGAGTGCCGTTGCATCCATGCCGTCAGGCTCGTCAAAGGTGGACCATTCCACATAGGCTTTCTCAACATCCACCTTGGATTGAGATTTGGAAGACGCTTCTCTGGACGGCTTCTTCCCTTTCTCAACAGGACGAATACTGTTGGTCAAAGGCGTTCCATCGGCCTCAGACGGGAGTTTGACCGTTTTGTTGATTTCCGGCGAAGGCAGGGTTGCACCGGAAAGGTCGGGAGAGCCCACGACGTTGTCCTTGAGGGCCTTGGCCTGTACGGGATAGGCCACTTTCTCTTGACGCTTGAGAGCATGGCTTTGCTTATCGGCAAACACATCCATGTTCTCCTTACGGAAGGATTGCTTTGTTTGTGCTTTCACCGGCCAGTCCGGCAGGGCTGGAGCGCTGCTCACAACCGCTGAACTCCTGTTGGAGGACAAACCTTGGTCGATGTCGGGCATTCTTGGAGGCTGTTTTCTCGCTGGGAGGCGTTGAGGAGCACGAAGTTGAGGCGGGGCTTCCTCCTCAACAGGTTGAGCACGACGACGGCGCTTGACATAAACAGGCGAAGCATCGTCTTCGAACGTCGCTTCTGCTGCCCTTGGCGATTCGCTGACGAAACGCCCGTGTAGCACGCTGCTCTCGACGTCCGGTCGCCAAGGTGTTGAGCCAATGGTCACGCTATCGGAGGGCACTTCTGATGCAATTTCATGCCCATCTTCCCGTTCCGGCCAAGTCTCAACGACTTCGCTCAACGCTTGGGTCGCCTCAATACGCTCTTCATCATCCGGGGCGAAGCTTCCTCCCTCAAAGGCACCCATATCGGTGATAGCGGGGCCACCAACCTTTGCACCCTGATGCTGAATTTGTGCCTCTAGCCATTGTTCCTCTTCCTCATCGGGTGCCAACAAGACCGGATGGTCCCACAGAACATCGGGGTCGTCCGCCCATTGGAGGATGGTGCTACGACGAAGGTTCGTCGTTTCGGAGGCTATCGAACGTTGAATGGTTGTCTCAAACAATTCCAAATCGGTGGTGATGAGGGCGATGTGGTCATTGAAGCGCACGCCGTCGCAAATGGAGCGAAGCACATCCACCATGCCGTTGTCGCCAAACGCATTGGCCAATCGGTCCAACCCATCGATGAGGAGGACCGAACGCTCGTTGCCCCATTGAAAGGCATTGACCACGGCATGAAGGGCGGCTTGGTCCTGAAGCACCTCATAATCTCCGTGAGGGGAAAGCAAGGCGTAGGATTGAGGCGCAGGTAAACGGTGGGTGGCATCGGTTTGTGCATGTGGGAGCCCGAATAAACCGAGCAATGGCATGCCGCGCTCTGCCAACTCAACCCCCAGAGAAATCATCGGATGCGGGTCGGGGGAATCCAGAAGATAGACGTGCCCTGGCTCAAGTTGTGGTGTTGATGTCGCCACGGCATCTCTTCGGCGGTGTTCGGTTTCCAACGCCAAGGCTTCAATGTCCTCCAAGCGTGCCGCACGTCGCCAGGAACTTGAGGGCAAGCGAACGCTGGACCACCAAGAGGCGGAGCCGTCCTTCTGCTCTTGGTGCTCAAGATGAAGCACGCTTTGCGGATGTTGGGACATCGTGGAACGCAGAGCGTTCATCGTCAATTCATAGAGAAACAATTCGTTCCCAACATCCAAGGCGTCCTCTTCGATTTGAAGAAGAGCCTCAAGGCCTTGCTGTTGCGTCTGGTCTTGATGGAAGGCCATAACGGGCTGACCGAGTCGGAAAAGCAACCAGCCTTGACGAGAATCATCGCCCGAAGTTGACCGAATGCAGACGGCTCCGGACTGTTCGTGCACAGCGAGATTTCGAACCAAAACTCGGAGAACATCAACGCCGCCGCGCCGCTGTTCCACCATGTCGCCGTGTTCGATTGTGACCATGCGGACCCACCCTATGGCAGCACCTTCCTCAAACCCCCTCTTGAAGAGTGCGGCAGTTCTGCGGAAAGGCGAAGCGTTTCAAGCAATGATTCCTCGCACGGACATGGACCCGTTGACCGCCGGACCGCTGGATGCGGACGAGACGCAACTGCTCAACGAAGGGCTCCATCGTTTTGATACCGGACAATTTTGGCACGCCCATGAATCGTGGGAGGATTTGTGGAACGCACTCAAGCGAAGAGAAGCACCGAATGAAGAAATTTTGCTGACCCAAGGACTCATCCAAACGGCGGCCATGTTGCTTCATCACCAGCGGAAAAACGCCGTTGGGGTTCGCAAACAGTGGGCGAAGTTGGAACCAAAATTGAACGGCTGGTCAACGGCGTGGGGGCTTGACATCGCCACCCATCTCGAGGTGATCGAATCCTACGCCCTTGACGCAGACACATGGCAGCAAATTGCGAGCGAGCACCAAATGCCTCGAGCGTGAGGTTCAAAGTCAGCGGCGTTTGGTTGAAATCATGGTCGATGAGGAATCGGTGCTCCCCACCGACATGCTGCGGTTCATCGACACCCCCGTTGCGCAACCACTGGTCAAGGGACGAAACATCGCTCTCCTCGGAAGCGGAGTGTTCGCCGTCGTCCTGTTCATCCTTCTACGCCAATTCGCACTATCATCAACGCTCGCCGCCCTTTTTGCTGCCGCTACCTTCTGCCTCAACCTCACGGTCGTTTGGCTTCGCTTCCAAAGCCATGCCAGCACCCCCTTGGCCGTGAACCTCAACCACCCATTCATGGACACCGAACCGATGGGGGAGGCGAGGATTTTGATTCGTTTGACCGATGGGCGTTGGGTGCAGCCTGGGAATTACAGGGTACGTACGATGCCCGATGAATTGCTCGGCGGGTTCACCTTGGTCCAAGATACCGACGACTACCCCGCACTTGGTCACTTTTCATCCGCAAAAGAGCTGTCCGGTACGCTTGCCCGACATCTTGCTCTCATCAACCAAGCCATCGCACTTCGTGATGCAGTCAACGATGTTCCCGACCCCATTGAGGAAGCGAGGGACAGAGAGACCATGGATTCGGGTTTGCTCGAACGTTCGTGGCTCGAAGATGAAGAGGCCGTGGAGGTTGAAAGCCCACTGGTATCGTTTTTCCGTGGTAAAGAATGAATCTTTTCGCCGAAAAAGGACCCCTATCTTCAAAACCGTTACCGTCAACCGGAAGGTGTGCCAACCAATGAGACATGGATGTCCAAGGTCGAAGCCTTGGCCCCTCAGGAGCAGGAGACGCTGCTTGGCACGTCTCTCTCGCGCCGCTTCGCACGCCTTCCATTGTGGTTGAGTCACCCTGCAAACATCGGGGGATTCTACGGTTTTTTGGTGGCCTTGGCCTTGGTCCTGCCCTACGCCTACGGCGATAGTAGCGAAGTGTGGGGTGTTCAGTGGTTGTACCATGCATCGTTGTTGATCATGGCCTGTGCAGCAAGCGGCTTCGTTTCTGATACAGAAACTTTCTCTGACAGCGCCCGAGACTCCCACCGAAAAGATGACCCTTTGCCAGCAGCAGCACCCGGCTGGCGCTCTGTGGTGGAACCGCGAACAGGGCGCCAGCGCAGTGCAGCCAGCCTCTCCCGGTCATAAGCCGACACCAACGAGAGAAGAGTGGGCTCATTTCAGACAAGGTGAAATAAAACGTCTGCGCCGCGAGTGGCTGAACCCAGGGTCGGCCATCGACATTGCCTCTGAACTTGCCTACCATCAACAAGCTGAAGACTATTTTCTTACATTGTATCAGGCACTTGCGGTCTCTCAACGTACTGAACCGCAAGCGTTTTCTGAGTGTCTTACAGCGCTGAATTCATCTGCATCACGGAGCTCTGAGTGAGCCGACAATCTCATCACCAATTACG
>CALGEM010000355.1 GCA_937881505.1 uncultured euryarchaeote | reverse complement strand
CGCGCCTTCGACGGCCCCAGTGGCCATTGGGGCAAGGGCGGCAACGTTCAGCAGAATCAAGACGATTCCGGCAATCAGCATGTTTCGAGGTGACATTCCAGTTGTCATGTATGAACCTCGCACCGTTGAGGTTATAATGATACACCCTTCATATAGCGTTACGAGCGTTTTTGGGTATGTTTCTGGAATCTCGAGGAGCAAATAGAATCAACATGAATTCTTCATGATTTCTTCATCATATAACAAGAGATAGAAGAGTTTATATAGGTATAAGCATAATCACACTTTATCCGAGGAGGGCCGAACATGAGAAACACGACAAAATCCGTGCGAAATGTAGCCAAGCGGCCCTTCCGTAAACGCCGTTGATTCAACGATCCACGGCACAGGCGATTTGGCGTTTGACACCCTGAGTGCAACCGCTGTCTCGCTGGGAACTGCAAGGAGGCATGGTGTAGCGGATAGCATCAGGGGCTTCGGATCCCTGGACCCCGGTTCGAATCCGGGTGCCTCTGCCAGTTCCCAACCATTGGGGCATGGTGTAGTGGAGAGCATATTGGTTTGCGAGACCATTGACCCGGGTTCGAATCCCGGTGCCCCAGCCTATTCGACGCACGGCGGTGCATAAACGCAACACAGGAGAGAGACCTATGAACAACGAACATGAACAGAACAACGAGAAGAAACAACACGCCAAGCCCGACACCTTCGTGATTGGCAGAGAAGGGGAGTGGTTCGTGGCCAACGGCTACACCCATCCCGACGAACTGATTGACCACGACGGTAACTTGGACGAGCCCGCAGCCTTCTTTGGCATCTTTGCGGCCTACAACCAGCACAACATCGCTGGTGGCGCCAGATGGGACACATGGCCCAGTTGGGAGCTGTGTTTGACAGAGATGGATATCGGGCTTCATTTTTTGATGCCCGAAATCGACACGCACGAAGACTGGGTGCAAAGAGAGCACTGGCTTGCCTTAGCAGAGATGGTTCACAACCACCCGTCCATTTCCATGGACGGCTACACCATCACGATACAGGGTCAGCACGGTCACACCTTCGGGTTTGACTTCAGCGTTGAACTTGAGGTATGGGGTGCACCAGGGACGTACGCTAAGCACAAAGCCGACATGGTGGCCTTTGCCAAGAAACCCAAAGCGTGGATGTGGGCGGTGCCGAGTTGGTCCTACACGGGCACCGTCAGCCATTCCCTTGGCCCCTACTGGACATGCCCCGACTACATTCCCGAGTACGGTGGCGAATCCACGATTTACACGCCTGATGATTATTTTTGCATCGACGGCGTCAACGAGACCTTCCCATCCAACCTGCTCTCGTTGATTCACCTCTGTTTGGAGGACCACCACATTTGGGTGATGCAGTACAAGGATGCCTTGGCGACAGCGGAATACAACGAGAGGATGGAGAGGGAATGGCCAGGTGGAAGACCTGAAGATTACGAATACCAATGAAAAAGGAGAGAAGAACATGAAGAATACGAAGAATGAATGGATGATGCTGATGATGCTGGTGATGGAGTTTTTCCAACTCCAAAACGAGTTGACCAAATTGAAAATTGAAGAGTTCAGTGAATGGGAGCCTCCCGCCTTTGAGTGCGAAGAATGCTTTGCCAAAGCGGTTGAAGAGGCCGCTCAGACGGTGGAAGAAGCCGTTCAAGGTGAACACGAATTTGACGACGAGTTCCAGGGGGACTGGGCATGATAGCCAATTGGAAACCCAACCCATCTGCGCCCTTGTGGTACAGCGAAAGACACGGCGAGCCCCACGGCCCCTTCTTTGGCGACCTGGCCATTGAGCACGTCAAGCAGGTCGGACCTTCGTGCGTCGCCACGACGCTTTCGATGGTGGCCAACGCCACGGGTGCGAACACCACGCCAGAGGACTTCAAGGCGGTGACCAATTCACAGGCGCCCCATACGTGGTCGGAGGCGCTCAAGCCCTACGGGATGCAGCTGGCCTATTGCAACAACGATGTCAGGAGACTGGAATACT
>CALGEM010000354.1 GCA_937881505.1 uncultured euryarchaeote | reverse complement strand
TTTTCCCGCTAGTATTGCTTCCTGCGCTGCTAAAGCTCGCAAAATATGAATCGTTTATCGGACGTCGTTCTTGTTTCAGGAGGAAACGGAATAGTTTCTCATCATCCTTATCCTTGTACAATTTCCTGAAGGTCTTCTCTTCTGCTGCCGATAATGGTCTCGGAGGATTGTCGGAAACACTGTAAATATTCGTCCGCAAATCATCAAGATAGGCTGTGTTCAGCATCAATTCGAAACTCTTCGTTGCCCAATGGTTTGACATATCACAACTCAAGAGTGGTTTGGGCATAAATATGCCCCTCATATGCAGAATTGAAGATTTTTCGGGCGAGTTTGTAGTCAAGACGTCTGCGCCGTTCGCCTGTTTTTGTGTTTCCCATGAAGGCCGTCAAAAAGACATCGTGGGTGGCTTCCCGATAGGCATCAATGAGCCGATTCGCTTCCGCGATGACGCTGTCGAGTAAATCGCCTTCAAGTTCAATTTCAATGTAGGTCAAATGTCGGCTGCTAACTTTGATGTTGCTACGGTCATAACCCAGTTCCTCGCCCCGACAGAATTTGATGCGCATGCTTCCGTCTTCTCGAGTTCCGTCGACAGCTCGGTAACCAAGCGTTCCATCGGGTGCGTTGAATTTCATGTGGGTTAAATTGGATGGCCCTTTTGCGGTTTGATTGTGAACGCGCCGAATCTCATCGTATGTGCCGAGGAGTGTGTCGTTTTTCCACACCTCTTTCAGTGGGTTTGATGTTGAAAAAATCATGACGCAGACGGGATGTTCTGTATCATCAAACGGGTTGTCTTCGAGAATCGTAACTGAATGAAGTCGGTCTTTCCAATGGGGCAAATCATCCAAATCTTGGATGCCGGATTCAGGGACAATCCAAACTGAATCATCGTATTTTGTTATGGTTTGCTCAATGGCCAGTTTAAACAAGTCGTCCAAAACATTCAGACGCGAATCATCAAGGGTGGGGATGAAGCCTGGAGAAAAATACTCCACCATGGGTGATTTGATTCGTTTTGCCGAATTTTTGGCTAGGTAAGGAGGGTTGGTGAGGACGAATGCTCTTTCATGGACAAGAACACGACGAATGGAATCGTTTGGTTTTCCCCATTCTTTGGTGTCGCATATCCCTTGATCAATATCATGGCCGAGAATGTGATACCCCATATCACTGGCCAGATCAAGGAGGTGCCCATCACCAGCAAATGGGTCAACGCACACGGTGTATCGTTCGCTTAGGGCTTCAATGTGGGCCCGAATATGGGGGCGCAACCAGACAGAATCACGTGTGAAAAACTGACCGAGGTCTCGCTTGCTCTTCTCCGACATGGTATCGACCTATCCATGTCAACAGTACATAACCAATGTTCATCATCAAGATTCGTCACGGCGAGCACGGCAAACGGCGACAAAATTCTCAAACATTTCCTTCCCGAACTCCGAATCATTCACTTCGGGATGGAACTGCAAACCAAATCGGTCTCCCGCCTCGTTTTCCATGCCTTGGACCTTGCACGATGGGCTGCCGGCCGTGATGAAGAATCCCTCCGGGACGACGTGAACTTCGTCGTTGTGCGACTCCCACACCGTTTGGGTTGCCTCGGTGCCTGCAAAGATGGTTCCGCCGCCGTCCACGAGTTCAATTTCCATGGCTCCAAATTCCGGTTCAGGTGATTCACGAGCATCGCCGCCGTAATGTCGCGCCATGAATTGATGGCCAGCGCAGATGCCGAGGATGGGGATGTCGAGCTCAAGGAACGCCCCGCAATTTCCCAGTTCGCCGGTCAGGCCAACCCGTGCCGCGCCCCCCGAGAGAATGAGGCCGTCCAGTTCGCGGAGTTCCTCAACGGGCGTGGTGTTGTCGATGATCTGCGTATCCACCTTGAGGTAGCGAAGCATGCGCCATTCGCGGTGCGTCCATTGGCCCCCGTTGTCAACAACATCAATCACGAGGGGTTTGTCAGCCATGTCGCTCACTCTCCCGGATGTGGTTGAGGAACGACCATGAACATGCCGATGAGCCAGCGAGGTGTATGAGATGCATGTTCAGCGTTGATGGACGGTGACCGTCCCGCAGACTCGGCACCAGACTTTGATGCCGTCCTTTCGCGGTGTTGCGCCAGCGATGTCAATGCTTGCACCACATTCGCACTTTACGACGGTCTTCATGGGCCAACCCAGCAGGCGGTGCTTCATCAAGTGAACGCTTCATTCCCATGCAATGAGGGTTTGAAACACGACCTTGATGCGGGTCGTTGAGAAGTCTTTGATTTCAGAAACGCGTGTCTCCTTGGGCGTGCCCCCGGCGGCTCGGACAAGTCGTTCCAATTGTTCAACGCGGGTATCGATGGAGGTTCGCTCGATGATGGCCCAGCCGCGCAACAAGCCTTCGCCGTGCGGTACGAAGAGGGGGAATAGATCAGGAAGATGTTCGAAGCTGTCGTGAGGCAGGTTGACGAGGACCACGTCTGCTTTTCCGCGAAGTTCTGGCTCGTCCTTCCACGTTCGGGCGTCTTTGCACAGCACCGTGGCCGGGGTGAACTCCGTGTCGATTTTTCGCGTCCATCGAGCGATGTTTTGGTGCATCAAGTCCACGGCTTTTGGATTCAAATCCCCGGCAAGATAACCCTGCAGAAGGTCGGTGTCTTTGAGCAACAGCACGAACGACGGGCCAACGCCCGCATACGGGTCGGCGACGACCACGGGGCGGTTGAGACGTTGGCGGAACGCCCGTACCTCGTCGTGAGTTTTCTTTCGTTGGTGTGCAAGTCGGGCCGAGTAGTACACTTCGCCGGGGTCAACGTCGACCACCTGGTCGTTTTCTTTGACCCGGGTTTTTGTCGTCGTGCTCCCGTCTCGGCTGTGGATGAGGGTGAGATCGCGTACGCGGAAATCGCCCATCACACCATCATCCGCGCACACCAGTCGGAGGTGAGGAATTTGAGCAAGCATCGCTTCGGCGATGGCTTGAGCGTGAGGCTCAGCCTCCTCATCCAGTTTGAGAATGAGGATGTCACCCTGAATTTCGTATGAACTCGGCCAGGTGGATTCTGGTAGAGACTGGAGATGTTCTGGGAGGTGTTCCGTCCAGTGTGTCGGGCCGCGATTTTTGGGTTCAACCTCCACGTGTGGAAAGCCCTCCCAACACGCATCGCCTTCGGCCGGCGCATCGTCGGTAAGTGGAAGGGCGCGGTGGTGTTCATCGACCTCAACCACCCCGGACTGAGCGAGCCATCCATTGGCCCTGCATCGCTGCAGCCACACCTGTGTCTGCTCGCTCGGCACGCTCAAATGACGCATGGCCCTCGCCCTGTCCAAGCGTCTCGGAGGTTTGAGCATGGCGGCCAGCGAATCCCCTTCCCTTCCCGAAACGGGTTTGTTGCTGGTCGGCATGGGGATGGGTCGGCTGGAAGGCATGACGCAAGAAGCCCTCGACGCCGCCACAAAGGCCGACCACCGTCGGTACGAAGCCTACACAGCTCTTTGGCCCGAGACGGAATTGGCCCGCCTTGAGTCGGTTGTTGGTTCGGTACAGCGCGTCATGCGCCCCGAGGTGGAAGAGCCTGACGAACTCTTTGCGCTCGCCAAGCAGTCCCTTGTCGCACTCCTGGTCGTAGGCGACCCGTTGCAAGCGACGACGCATGTGGATCTGCAACTTCGAGCGCAGGAAATGGGCGTGGAATGTCGCGTGTTTCACGGCATTTCCATCACCTCGGTGGTCACCGGTGCGGTGGGGCTTTCGAACTACAAATTCGGACGGCAGACCACGCTTACCTACCCCTACGGCGATTGGATTGCCACCTCTCCGCTGGAGGTGCTCGCTTCCAACTGGGAACAGAATCTTCACACCCTTGCACTGCTGGATTTGGACCCCACGGGCCTCGGTACGGGCGACCAACGGCCCATGCGCCCTGAAGACGCTGTTCAATCCATGCGCCTGATGTGGAAGAAATTGCAGGGGACTGTGGATGAACCGCTGTCCGAAGACTATGTTCGGCTGGCGTTCCGCCAAATGGCCACGAAACTCTATTTGCAACAGAACTTCGATGACATCCCTGTCGTCTTGTGTGCAGACATGGGCACGCCCGACCAGTCCATCGTCACCACCACGCTCGGCGCTTTGGGTGAGGAAAAAGGGGGCCGCTTGAACAGCCTCATCTTCCCCGCAGGCACGGGTGAGGTTGAAGAGAAGGCCGTCCTTCGTTGGAAGCGGGGTGAATGAGATGTTTGGCTTGTCCGACGAAATCGTCTTGTTGCTCTCATTCCTTATGTTCATGAGTTTCTTTGCCGGTGTCGGCCTCGCTTCCATGCGAGTCAAACAGGACACCACGGACGACTATCTGGTTGCAGGCCGTGGCATGCATCCCGCTTTGGCAGCCTTGAGTGCCGTCAGCACGTGGAACTCCGGCTACATGTTCATCGGGTTCATTGGATTCATTTTCGTCCAGGGCTACTCGGGGATTTGGATCGGTTTGGTCTCGACCTTGGGGCAAGCCGTTGCTTGGATTTGGATCTACAAGTTCATCCAAAAGGAAGGAAATGAGCGGGGTGTTCGCTCCCTTTCCTCGTTGGTCTCGAAAACCACAGGAGCCCCTGAAGCCAAACTGGCGGGCATTCTTTCAGTCGTTTTCCTCGCCATTTACGCAGCAGCTCAGCTGGTTGCTGGTGGTGTGGCGCTTCGAGCCATGCTCGGTTGGTCGGAAGTTATCGGCATTCTCATTGGATTTGTGTTGGTCGTCGCCTATTGTTATGCAGGCGGCATTCGTGCTTCCATTTGGACCGATGCGGCGCAATCCTGCGTCATGATTGTCGGCTCCACCATCCTCTGTTTCGTCGCCGTCTCCGAAGTTGGGGGCTTGTCCGGGCTTCACAACTCACTCAAAGACATTGACCCGGGGATGGTCAACCTGTTCCCGGCCGACCTGACCTTTGGCGTAACGTTGTGGATCGGTGCGTTCTTCCTCGGCGGGCTCGGGGTCGCAGGCCAACCCCAAGTGGTGTCTCGCGTGATGACCCTCAAAGACGACAAAGACCGCAAGGAAGCGGCCATCTGGTTCTTCGTTTGGCAAACGCCCTTCATCGCACTCATGTTCATCATCGGGCTGGCGTGCCGTGCCATTTTCCTCGACCTTGACGCTTCCCAGGCCCAAGACGGGTTGCCGTTGTTGGCGATGGAGGTGCTCAATCCATTCCTCGCCGGTGTCATCCTCGCATCCATTTTCGCAGCGACCATGTCCACCGCCGATAGCCAAGTGCTGGCGTGCACGGCGGCCATCACCGATGACGTCAAGCCCGAATGGGCTCAAGAGCACAAAACCACGAAACTCGTCACCATGGTCATCGCTGTCTTCGTCACCGTCATCGCACTGGGCGGCCAACAATTCCCGGGCTTTGGCGACTCCGTCTTTGCCTTGGTCGTGCTTGCAGTCTACGGTTTGGGCGGCATCTTCGTGCCGTTGCTCTTGATTCGAATGATGGGGTACGAACCCGATACAGAGCACACGATTTGGATGATGGTAGCGGCCTTGAGTGCTGTTGTCCTCTGGAGTCTCAGCCCGTATGGAGAGGATATTTTTCCATCCATCCCCGCCATGAGTGCGGCGTTCGCCACCCACTTCATTCTCTGCTGGAAACGTCAGGAATCCAATCCAGAACCCCTCGGCCGCTACAGCCTGCCAACCCAGCGCACAACGACCATTGGGGCCGTGGTGATCTTGGTGCTCTTTGGTGCACTCGAAGGCACCTATCTGGCTGTAGCGCCCGATTCTTCGGATTCCTCTGGAAACGATTCGTATCAACTGTCCTACACAGTCAGCCAGTGGAGTCAATCCGAGACCTTCTCGCTGACCGACGGTGATACACAGACCTTCGAAGTGGTCATTGATGAAACGATGACCGCTGTGCTGCTTGCTGAACTCAGCATCACCTACACCGATACGGGTGAGACCTTCACCGCGGCCTGCGATGAAGTGGTGACTACCCCCGACTACAGTGGCTTAGCAGGGCCTTTTTCTGAAAGCGATGACAGTATGAAATCCACCACGGCTTGCGATACGACCACCGTCGTAGGAAGCATTCGTCCCAACGCCGACCTCAACCAATACGCCAACGAAGGTTCGGGCGACTATACGCTGAACGGAACTGAAAGCGACCTCATCGATGTTCTGACCATGCTTGGAAAAGCCCCCGAGATGATGGGTCCCTTGACCATGGACGTGGCCCTCAACGCCAATAACGGCAATCCAGTGGGCGGCGATAACAGTGAATCGGTGACGGTTACCTTGACGATGCTGGTGTTCCAACCCAGCGGCATGGTGCCGGTCACAGCGTGAAGGTCATGCCCTGCTGGCCAACCGCCCACCCCATGTCCACGAGCGTTTGATGTTGCTCGGATGAGGGGTTGTAGAGCGGATTGGTATGATTGAGGTGGATGAAAATGATGGCCGGGTCATCGGGGTATGACCTCGTTGTGCCAACAGGTGATTTCTTGGCACGCGGTCGGGAAGCCGGCGTGTACGCAGATATTGACATGGCGCGTCTGTCTAATACCGGCAACCAGGACAAACAAGTGCAGGGGTTGGCAGATAGCCAAATGGCTGACACCAAAGCGGGTATTGTTTACATGTGGGGCACGACAGGCGTTGCCTACAACGTCGACATGATCAAAGAGCGTCTGGGAGATGACGCCCCGACGGATAGTTGGAGTTTGATCCTCGACCCATCAAATGCGGCAAAGCTAGCTGATTGTGGCATCGCTATTCTTGATGCGCCGACAGATGTATTGCCAAACGTCAT
>CALGEM010000353.1 GCA_937881505.1 uncultured euryarchaeote | reverse complement strand
ACTTCTCGAACGATTTCTTCCAAGAATCGTGTCCGCTCTGCTTGGCTTCCGCCCCAATCGTCATTTCTCCGATTGGTGGATGCACCGAGGAATTGGGCGATCAAATACCCGTGGGCTCCATGGAGTTCAACACCCTGGAAGCCGGCTTGTTCGCAACGCTTTGCGGCGAGACCAAAGGCCTGAATCGTTCGTTCAATCTCTGCAGAGTTCATCGCTCTGCTTCGGCCAAGTCCGTTTCCAAGTTCATTCTCCGAAGCGGATTTTGGTTGGAGGCCGGTCAATCGCTCGGGTGCTCGCATCCCACCGTGAAAGAGTTGGGCGAGTCCAACACCGCCGTGCTGGTGAATCGTGGTCGCCAGTCGGGTGAGCCCTTCGAGGTGCTCATCGGACCATGTTCCGAATTCGCCTTCCCAACCCTGTCCGTCTTCCTCAACATGGGTTGCAGCGGTGGTGATGATGGCAAATCCACCCTCACTTCGAGCTTCTAGCCATGCGATTTCGTCCTCTGAAAGCATGCCGTTGTCATGGCTCTGTTTATTGGTCATGGCGGCCAAAACGGTTCGATTTCGCACAGAAAGCGAACCTCGCTTGAACACGTACGGTTCAAGTACGGGGTGCATGCCATGACATCACGCTTCCCTCCATCATCGTTTCCAACCACAGCGCTCATGAATTGCTTCGTATTCCATCGGACATCAGCAGGCGTGATCTAGTGGTTATGATGGGAGGTTCCCAACCTCTCTACCCGAGTTCGACTCTCGGCGTCTGCACCTTTACAGCCGCTGCTTACCTCGGTTTGAACCAGTCAAGGCCATGATGTTTCGATGCATGTTTGGTAACATTTCAAACATGATCAACGCCAACAGGAACATGGCAAAGAGGCTGACAAAGCGAGCGACATAACTGTGGCCGAATTCGAACACACTCAGTCCCCACAAGTCCCAATGGGTGTAGGTCATGTGCATCCAAATGAGTCCTGCATTCCTGAACACATTCAATGCATGGATGGTTGGAATAACCAACAACAAGGCTCGCGTTCGCTTTTTCCACGACATGTTCAACACCGAAATGGCGCCAATAAAGAGCACCATTGACTGAATGGCCGTGCAAGCCAGCACGAAATTGATGCCAATCATCGTCCCATCGGCCAACAACAATTCGGATTGAAAAGCGTATTCACCGGTGAAGTCCGTAGCAAACCAACGGTTACCTTCCCATGCCTCCCATGAGACTCTCCCCGATGGGTCGTTGACCCAGGTGGTTCCAATTTCGATGTCCTGACCAGTCGCAAATCCGAGGAACCACGCCGATTGTGAGGCCACGAACCAAATCGCGAGGACACTTAGGTAGGGGACATAGGAGATGAGAAGGTAAGGTCCTCCAGCAAAAGCGACGGTTCCACGGGCCCAAACGATGGCTTCTTTTCGCTGGTCAACCGCCGTTTCTTCCCACCACGCTGCAAGGAAACTGAGCGGAAGGGTCAACGCCGACATGACGGTTAAAATCGGGTCGTTGTGGCTATGGTAGGTCCACGCTTGGGAAAAGAAGTATACGCCGACCAAAATCCATCCTGTCTGCGCCAATCGAACCACAGACCGTTCTCGCCACCACCATGCAGCACCGAGCAGGACCATACCGGCCGCGCCGATGAGTGTGGCCGTTTCTCGTTCGATGAGCACGGACCAACCGAGGAGGTGATGCACTATCAAGGTCTCCAAATGAGAACAAAGGCCATGTGTCGCCAAGCAAGCCACGAACCATGGACGGCCCTTTCGTGCAAACAGCGCCGCTCCTGGCGTTTTCCGCACGTGTAGAATCTCCGATTGCTTTTCTTGATAGAGACGGCGTGCTTAACTTGGGCAAAGCAGGCTATGTCAATCGGCCAGAGGAAGTTGAACTCCTCAAAGGTGCTGCACAAACAGTTGCTTCGCTCCGGGAACAGGGCTACCTCATTTGTGTGGTCACCAACCAGTCACCAATTGCTCGAGGCCTTTGGGGGCCTGACCGACTTGAACTTCTTCATGCGACCTTGCAAGAACGGCTGCTTGAAGAAGACCCAGGTGCACATATTGATGCATTTTTGACCTGTCCACACCGCTACGAGGACCGATGCAGTTGCCGCAAACCCTCGCCTGCCATGCTCCTCTTGGGGCATCATCTTCTTCGCGGGGAGGCGGAACTCACCCCTTCCTTTTCACCGGCACTTTACTCGGTGGATGCGCCCTATGTGAATTGGTGGGGGGCTAAACCTACGCCTTCGCACCCGCTCGATTTGATGGTGGGGGATCGGACCTCCGATATGGGAGCAGGCTGGGCCTACGGTGCGAGGCTGTTTCGTGTTTCGAAAACAATTGGTCTTTCTCAAGTTCATCAGCGTCTGGCCCGTGTTGGGGACCCAGGGGACGAGTTTCAGCCATAGGTGATTGCATGGGGTGGTTGGGTCTTGACGATACGGATTCGCTCCAGGGCGGATGCACAACTGCATCGTTCCATGCCTTGCTTGCTGATTTGCCAAACGATGTCAAGACGGGTGTTCCCAAGTTGGTACGTCTTTGGCCGTTTGCTCAGCGACGAACACGAGGAAATGCAGCGCTGGCGGTTGAACTTCATGCGCCGGATGAGGCTGTGCTGATGGACCATCTCGATGATTGGTGGATGCACCATCTTGCACCTCTGGAGGGAGCGATTGAGGCTTCAACGATGTCTGACCGCCCTCAAACACCAGCTAGCCCAGGCATGGTGTACTATCGCGAACGTCCCGACGAGGCGTTTTATTGGAATGCGGTAAGGCAGGAAGTGGACTTTCTCAGTATTCCAACGCCGCACCGTGCTTGGGGCGGGCATGGAAAAATCGGTGCTGCTGCTGCTATTTCTTGGCCTGCCCAGCAGGTGACTTGGGAAGCGATTGCATGGAGGTCAACGACTGAATCAACACAATCACGCCGAATCGATATGAACGCTCTCTTGGAAATTGACGGCATGGAAGGCGTGGTGCTGTCAAGAGACCCACGAAACGGGAGCGGTCTTATCGCACCTCGTGGTCCTTCTCCCGTCCTTTTTGGTGTACGTGCGACAAGTTTTGAGGTTGCAGAAAAGGCTTGCCTCCATTTGCTTGATGCGCCAGAAACCGAGGAGGCATCGGCTTGGAGGGTCTTTGAGACCAATC
>CALGEM010000352.1 GCA_937881505.1 uncultured euryarchaeote | reverse complement strand
GAAAGAAAGACGAACTCATCGAGCGTATTCTCGCCGCTCTGCCACCGGCACCGGCCGTGTTTGACTTGCCCGACGACGAAGCCATTCTCAAGGTGGTCGAGGGGCTCAACGGCATCAAGCTGGCCCAGCGTACACCCGAGCGGGTTTCGCACCGACGCTCCGACCTGATTCGTAAGCGAACCGTGTTCGAGGCACATTCGCCCTTCATCGAGGTGAACGAGGACGGGCAGCGAGAAATCGAATTCACGCTGCGGTGCGAGTCCGGCACCTACGTCAAGGAGACGGTCCACGGCGACAGCGGGCGCACCCAGCCCTCCGTGGCGGCCCTCATCAAAGCCAAGTGCAACGTGCTTTGGTTGGATGTGGGTGATATCCACGCCGACTGAGCCGTTGGTTGAGGGCGCTGCTTCCCGTCGCGGTGCTTATATGGGGAAGGTGGGTCGGCAACTTGCTCCGAAGAGGCGCTTGCGCTGATTTGGGACAAAGGAGGCGAAGAAAATGAAGCGCTCAAAGGGTCAGCGAGTCGGCACTCGTAGCATTTTGCGACGACGAAAGAACGAACGCAGCCGCTTGAACATCCGCCGCGTGATGCACCAGTACGAGGAAGGCGACCGCGTTGCCATCGTCCTCGACGGTGGTCAGCAAGGTGGTATGCCTCACCGCCGCTTCCACGGTCGCACTGGCTTCATCACGAAGCGACAAGGTGTTGCATGGATCGTTGCTGTCAAGGACGGCAACATGCAGAAGACCGTCATCGCTCGCCCAGAGCACCTCCGCCCACTTGAATGAGGGATGCACCATGACCGAAGAAGAGAGATTCCTGGATTTCGCCACCGTCCGTGAGATGCTGTACGACGCACAAGAGCGTCGTGGTACGCTCAAGTACGAACAGAAGTGGGCCCTTCAGCACGCTGAGTGGGCCGCAAGCGAGGCTCGCAACGGTGTCTCCACCGAGCCCGCCGTGTTCGAAGAACTCCGAACCAAACTCCTCGAAGTTGAGACGTTGGCCAAGCACCCCGACCTCGCCGCCAAGCTCGCCGAACTCATGCCCGCCGCACCCGAAGACGTGAAGGCGGTCTTCGGCTCCAAGCGCATCGTGATTGAAGACAGCGAAATCGACGCTGTCCTCGACATCGTGCGTCAAGTCATTTGATGCGTTTCGCATCCCCCCAACAGGTGATGTTCGATGTCAGACCCACGGCGAAGGCGCCAAATCAAGACCCCATCCGGTCCAAAGAAGAAAGCCGCTGGGCCCGACCTGTCAAAGTACAAGTTGAAGTCAGCCACGGGCCGACAAGAAGTCCCCAAGCCTCAACCCAAACCCGACCCCTCGCAACAGCGCAGCGGCGGTCAGCGCGGTGGCCAACAACGCCGTCAAGGCGGTGGTCAGCGTGGCGGACAACGCGGTGGTCAGCGCGGTGGACGACAGGGGGGTCGAGGGCAAGGTCGCCGGGACCAGCCTCGTCCGGAACCTGAAGCCCTCAAAACCGAGACCTACGCTCGCATTCTCGAACACGATGCCGGAACTGGCATCGCCACCGCCATGGCCGAAAAGAGCCTGGCGTTTTGTCGCCTCAAACTCAAGGGCAGCGAGGCCATGACGCTGAATCAGCGCATCTACATCGGCAAAGACGCCTCAAAGCGAACCGATGTCGCCGCCATCATCGGGATGGCACATCTTGACAAAATGTCCAACATGGCCCGACAAGATTTACCCAACTTGGTGCAACTCTTCATCGATGAACACGCCCAGTACTTCGTGGATGAATTCTACAACAAGGCCGGACCCATGTCGCTCAAGCAGCACTCCTACGAGTTGCTGCCCGATGTCGGTCCAGTGAAGGCCAGAAACATGGTGAAAGCCCGAGACCAGGTCGGCGTGTTTGCTTCCATGGACGAACTCAACGCTTTGGCCAAGGTCAAGGGCGCCGAACTCTTGGCCCAGCGTTTCGTTGAAGAGTTGGAAGACAAAACGCTCATGCCTCGGCTGACCGAACTTCTTCTTCCGGTGACAGCATGAAGGGGGCTCGACGCCTCGTTGATGCACTGCGTGCGAAGCAACCGTTCAACAAGGCCTTGGGGCAGCATTTTCTGGTTCACGACGACGTCCTCGAGCGCACCGTTACATGGGCTGAAGTCGACGTGGAGGACCATGTGTTGGAAATCGGGCCGGGGCCGGGAACGCTGACCGAAGTGCTCCTGTCCAAAGGCTGCAAGGTCACCGCCATCGAACTTGACGGCGGCGCGTGCGATCATCTTCGCTCGGTGTTTGCCGACGCCATCGCCGAAGAGGCCTTGACGCTCTTGGAGGGCGACGCCCTTCAGGTCTCGTGGCCGGCGGATATCACCCGAGTCGTCGCCAACATTCCCTACCAGATTTCCTCGCCCCTCATCGATGTCATCACGCGCTACCATCGAAACCCCAAGACCACGCCCCTTCAGGACATCGTCATGCTCGTGCAAGAGGAATTTGCCGAGCGTGTCGTCATGGAGTACGAAAGCGATGTCGGTTCACTCGGGATGGTCGTGGCGTTGGACTTTGATGCGGAATTGGGTGAGCGGGTGGCCCCTCATGCCTTTTCTCCGATGCCCAAGGTCCACTCTCGCCTGCTCCGCATGACACCGCACGACGAAGAATGGCCGTGCGACCGTCGCTTGCTGGTCCAGATGATCCGAACTGCGTTTGAACAGCGACGTAAGAAATTGAAGAAGACGTTGAAGCAACCGCCACGACGCCTTGGCCGCATTCCTGGCTGGCACACCACCCGCTGGAAGCGAGCCTACGCTTCAATGGAGCACGACCCACGCCTTCAGCGTCGGCCGGAGACCTTGGAGTTGGACGAGTGGGCTGATTTGGGCGTTGATTTCGCTTCGTGTGAAGAAGAGGCTTGAACCTTCAAGACGGGTCGTATGAATGAGCGGTTTGGGGAGAGACTTTTCTTAGGAGTGTCTGCTCGCCTCAACTTGTCGGGGGGATTTGGATGGCAAAGAAGGACACCTATCTTGCACTGCTCCGCCGAGGTATTGACGATACCACGGCTAACCAACTCGCTGACGCCGGGTTGAAGATTGGCGATTTGAAGAAAATCGACAAGACGATGCTCGTTGAGAACTACGGTCTCAAGGAAGAAATCGCCCAAGGTGTCATTGAAATCATCACTGCAGGCCCGCAATCCCACGGTAAGGAGCGCTTCCTTTCCAAGGTCCTCGCTCCTGAAAAGAAGCAGGAATCCCGTATTGAGGAAATGAAGTTCCAGCGCAAGCAAAAGGACGTCCTCGCTGAACTCGCCGAGCAAAAAGAGCGGTTGAAGATCGCCAAGGTTGAGGCCTTCCGAGCCCAGAAGCTCATCATGAACCGCCTGGGCAAGACCGTGGAACTCATTGTCAAACTCGAGAACAACCTTCACGACGAAGGCAAAGACGACCAGAAGGTCAAGATCCGAGACCAACTCGAAACGCGTGGACTTGAAGCCGCTCGCGACCATGAGATGCTCGAACTCGAAGGCACCCCGCAAGACATCGTGGACTTCCGACGCCAGCACGTTCCCGGCCTCATTTTCCACGCCTGCCCCGAGTGCGGTGACGAACTGGACCCTCGCCAATCCCGAGACCCCGACCAACCTGACGCTTGGGCCTTCATCTGCTGGGAGTGCGAAACGAGTTTCACTCCCGACCTCGCCCTCAACGTGGAGACCATCCTCGACGAGAAGCGTATCGTCATCGACCCCGACAAGGCACCTCGCAACCCCGTGCCGCCCAAGCCCGCCAGCATGGACTTCTCCTCAGTCTCCGACCTCATTCGTAAGGACCTCGAGCAGACCGGTGCAACCGCCGATGAAATGACCCGTGTGGTCGAAGAAAGCGTGGTCGCTGGTGGCCTGATGGACATCAACGACTGGATTGACCAAACGCTCGCCGCCAAGGATTACATCCAGGCCCAAGAAGACCGTGAGGACTTCATCCTGCGAACCGGCGCTGGTGCGACCAAGTTCAACAAATGGATGAAGAAGGCCGGCCTGTTCTTCAACAAGCAAACGGGTCGCTGGACCCGAGAAAAGGCTCGATGAGGCGGCATCCATGTCCGCGAGTCCGGCTTCCTTGACCGCCGATGCAACGCCGGAAACGGACAACCCGCCCAGCCCTGTGATTCGCTTTCTGCGAGGACCACATCTGTTGGGTCAATGCGCTGTGAACCCCGGTGAAACCATCGTTGAACACGCTGAGGCCTGTGGAATTCGTCTGCCGACCAACTGCACCTCCGGCACCTGTGGCACCTGCATGGTCAGCCTCATCCTCGGTGAGGTCCCGCTGCCCGAAGAACTCCCGCCCGGTCTCGATGATTGGCTGGTCGAAGAAGGGGCACGTCTCGGCTGCATTGGCAAACCCCGCGGCGATGTGGACATTGACATCCGTCCACCGATTTGAGGGGCTACCATGTTCGGGGAGTTGACGACCGGAACCTGGCTCATCCTGCTGGTTGACCTCGTGGCCATCGTCATCGTCGTCATGTTCCTCAAATCCCGTATCAAACTCAAACTCAAGGAAGTGGAAGCACGTCAGGCCCACGAGCGGTTGATGCGCAAGCGAGAGCGGAAGGAAGAGGCAAATGCATCCCACCACGATGATGCATCATGACAACGAGCGAAGCCCGATGCTTCAAGAACCCTTGACGCCCCTTTCCACTTATGTCAGCGGGTCATGAAACGACGACGGGCCCGCTGCCCATCGGACAGTTTGCACGACTGGTCCAACATACGGTCAAGAACGACCCCCTGTTTCAACATCAGGCCCTGCAGGGCGAGGTCTCTTCGTGGAGCGTCCACAACGGCAACATCTACTTCACCCTGCGAGACGATGACGGGCAGATGGATTGCGTGATTTGGCGGAGTGCTCGCCTGACCGTCAGCCCTTCCATCAAGGTCGGGAGTGAGGTTATCATCATCGGCAGCGTTGATGTTTGGCCCAAACGAGGTCGGCTGCAAATCGTCGTCGCCCGCATCCAGCCGGTTCAAACGCTCGGCGCCATGGAGGAGGCGAAACGCCAACTCATCGAAACGCTCCGTGCTGAAGGTTCTCTGGACATTCCCTCTCGCCGCCTGCCGTTGCTGCCAAAGCACGTGGCGATCGTCACCGGAGCCGATTCAGCGGCCCTTTCCGACATGCGGCAACTCATGGCCGACCGTTGGCCGGGCCTGCGAACAACCGTCATCGAAGTGCTGGTTCAGGGCGAACACGCTGCCAAAGAAATCGTACGCGGACTGGCCGTTACCCGAGCCTTAGCCCGTCCAGAGGTGGCGAGTCGCCTCGGCCTACCACCGGTGGACGCCGTCATCGTGGGGCGAGGCGGTGGCTCACCCGAGGACCTCTGGGCCTTCAATCTGGAGCCGGTCGTGCGAGCCATCCTCGCCAGCACCGTGCCCATCATCTCAGCGGTGGGTCATGAACAGGACCACCTGGTCTCGGACCTCGTCGCCGACGTGCGCGCCTCAACGCCCTCCAACGCCATCGAACGGCTCGTTCCCGAGCGCCACGCCATGGTCCAGCTCCTCGACGAATTTGACCTGCGCATCAAGGGTGCCATGCAACGGCGCCTACAGGAATGGCGCCAGCACCTCGCTCTCTTGACGAGTCAACTGCGCCACGCTCCCGGCAAAGGCATCTACGCTGCCAAGGAGCGCCTCAGTCGCTTGAACCACCGAATGCAGCGCAGCATGGAGGCCACCGTTTCGGGACGACAACAGCGTTTGGCCCAACTCGAAGCGACCCTGAACGCCGCCCACCCCAAGCGGGTGCTGGAGCGTGGCTACTCCATGGTCCAAGACGACCAAGGGACGGTCATCTCGGACGTGGCGAACCTGAAAGAAGGGCAGACCATCCAACTCCAATTCGCCGACGGTCAAGCGGCCGCCGACGTGCACAGCATTGAACCCCTGGAGGATGAACGATGACGGAAGAAACGATGACCTATGACGAAGCCTTGCGAAGACTGGAAGACCTGGTGGCACAACTTGAACGAGGTGGGAAAAACTTGGACGAGACCTTGGCCATGTTTGAGGAAGGCACGGCGTTGTTGAAGCGCTGCCAAGCAGAACTCGGCGAAGTTGAGGGCCGATTGGCAGAAATGCGACTGGATGAAGCCGAAGCCTTGGTGAAGGACGACGACTGAGGCGAGTGCATGGGACGAAAGCACGTGGCCCTCCAACGACGGGTCGCTCGCGTGTTATCGTCGTGGAACGACCCCCACGATACCCGTCCCTATCCCGAACTTGACGTCGTTCAGCACGTTGACGTCGCTGAGGACGGTGAGGTGAACTTGACGGTCAAACCGGCGCGACCGCACTGCCCTTGTTGCCTGCTCGACCTCGATGCGCTGCGAAAGCGCCTGTCCGAAGTCAAGGGCGTCACCTATGTTCAGGTGCATGTGGTTGACATCCCCGCCGCACCCCGTTGGACCCGTGCCGTCAATCGCTGACCGAAGCGTGGTGTTTGCGCAGCACCATGAAGGCAGGCAGGGACCAACCAACCACCGAGCCAACCCACGCAATGAGCGAGCCGAGCAAGGCACCGTAGGCTGGAAGCGACCACATGGCAAGGTTGGCGTACACGGCTACACTGGCACCGCCGAGCATCATCGGGCCCGCTGCTCCTTGTGGAACGGTGGGCCCCTGAGCCAACCACAGCGCCACCATGCTGGTCAGAAAAATGGCCGGAAACACGCTGGCCAAGCCTGCGAGAAGCGGGAGACCGAGGCCGGCCATCCAAACGGCGACCCCGATGGCGGAGGCCGCCATCGTCCCTCGAGCGAGCAGAACGGTTTTGGAAACAGCGTTGGTTCCTTTTGGCGTGGGCTGAGGATGCCGGTTGAACCACACCGAGATGACGACCAAGAGAGCAAGCCCGACGAGGGCAAGTTCTCGTTCCGTGAGAAGGATGCCAATGACTGTATGTTGAAGAAGAAACCACACACCAATGCCCAAAACACACCAAAAAGTGAGGGCCCCAAAAGAAGTCAAAAGAAGTGGACGAGAGGTGTTGGCGAACCAACGCGGAAGCACCAACCATGCTCCCAAAAACATCGCATTCAGCAGCATGCCAAGCGGCACCACCATCATGCTGCTGACGATTTCGTCTTCGCCGCCCGTCATGTACATGCCGATACCAGCCGGCACGATGGTCGAGGGGATAGTGCCAAGCAATCCACCAACCAATCCACCCCACTTCTCGATGGCCACGGTCACGGCGGTCGCAACGATGCCCGCAAACAGGGCAGAGAGGAGAATTGAGGTGGCGTCCAGATTCATCCCTCCAAGGCGCTCAATCCAGCTTCCAAACGAGCGAGGTCTCCGCCCGTCCACTGGTCCACTGGCTCTCCGTTGAGATACAGTACGTTGAACGGAACGAAATCAATGGCAGTCACCCAAGGATTGGCCAAACGGAACACGTCCCCTTCAGGTGCTCTCAGGTTCAGCGTCAACACCTCAAGCGGGACGGGCGCCTCCCACCCGTTCAACCGGCTGTAGAATTCTTGACAATCATCGCATGTTGGCCGACCCAAAATGAGCAACGTCGGCTTGGTCGTACCGAGCACCCGTTGGGCATCGGTCAGTGCGGAGATGTCCATGCCATCACTCCATGGTGTAGGATTGGCTGTCGATGATGTCCTGAAGTTCGATGGTTTTGGCACCGCGACCTTTGGCATGCTCGGCCGCTCGCGTCAGACGAGCACGAATCCAACCAAGGGTCATCATGCCGCGCATGGCGTTGATGGATTCGATGAAATGAACGGGGTTGCTGCCGAGTTGAGCGTGGTTTCGAATGTCCTCCTCCAAATCTTCCAACACTTCGGCGTAAAGGTAGAGCAACTCGTCAAGTGCGTCTTTGGTGACGCCCATTCGGGCGATGCTTTTGGCCATGGAGAGCAAGCCTGTGGCCGTGATGAGGCCGCCGGCTTGACCCGCCACGAATTCCTCAGCCGCACCGGCCTCTGCAACCGCCTGACCTTCTTCTTCGCCCTCGCCGGCTTTCATGTTGAGCAGGGCTCGGTCGAGGTGGCGGGGCTTGATGGTGGCGACACGGTCTCGTTCCGCAGCCTCGGCTGCGTGGCGCAGAATCTGAGCGAGGTGGTTTTCGAGATGGTCAATGCCCGCTTGAACGGCGGCGGAACCCACCGATTCCACGTTCTTGATGCGGTCGCCCATGAGCTCGCGAGTGCGGTTGTAATTGAGTCGGCTGCGCCTTGGGTCGTCCAAGGTCTTACGCTCCGGGTCTTGTGTGAGCGTCTCGTCCTCCATGCGGGGCACCAAGCGGTCAAGTTCTTCGCACAGCAGGGTCACCAATCGGTCTTTGACATCGCCCGACAAACGCATGGTCGTGAAATGCGACGACACCGCCGCGATGTGGCTGCTGGAGTAGGGCTTGGCGACCATGAATTTCGTGGTGGTCGTGCGACCCTTCAATGATGTGGTGCAAATCCTTGACTCACTCGGTCAGGCCGTCGCTGCGCCCCATCACTTGACCAAATTCCCAAGCGTGAAGGCATTCATGCCCACCCAGAAAGCCGCCGGCTTCACGGGAAGGGCCGATAAAAGAGGCGCCGCACATGGCGCAAAAGACGTTCACGATGAGTTCGTTGAAGTAGGTCCCGTTGGGCGTGACACGCTTCTCAATGCGCTTGCCAACATCCTCTTCATCCCAGCCTTCGGTCTTCTCGGAGAACTCCTCTTGTTCGTGTTCTTGTGTCATGCATCCCACTCCATCACCCAAGGAAGCGCACCGTCTGCGGTGATGGGGCGCATGCCTTCCTCGTCGCGAACCCAGGTGTCTTCGCTGCCCACGCTGCCCTCAGCGTAGACCGCTTTTGGCTCAATGGCCATCGTTCCCCCAACCGGAAGCGGTCGGTCAAAGCCGGCCGCCACCACGGGCGATTCGTCGAGTTGCAAGCCGATGGAATGACCCAAGAAACGGCTCTGGTCGGGCTTGGTGCCCATGAGATGGTCGGCGTAGCCCAATTCCGTCGCCAGCGCAAGGCCGGCTTCCCAAGCCTGACTGCAGTTGAGGCCCTGGTCGAGCACATCGACGACTTCTTCCTTGACGGCGATCATATCGTCAAGTCGTTGCTGCCACCCTTCTTGAAGGTGGCCGGAGACAAACATACGCGTTGCGTCCACCATGTAGCCGCGATGGGCGTGAACCAAATCCACCAGCACCGGCTCGCCTTTCTTCACCCGGCTGAAACCTGAACCCATGCCGCTGAGGGGGTGCGGGCCGGTGCCACCAACGGCTGAATCAAAGAAGGAAGGGATGCCGCCGGCGCGCCCGGCCACGATGACACCACGGTCACATTGGAGCGGATAGCGTCGCATCTGCACATTGCCACCAAAGCCTTCGCTGCGACTGACGGCCTCGGCCGCCGCCACCATGTCAAGTTCGCTCATGCCCTCACCCCCGACGGCCTGAACCGCTTCGAACATCCGCATTTGCACCGAAGCGCCGATGTCCATTTGCTCAATTTCCCATGCCGATTTCATCTCGCGCTGTCGGTGAATAACGGACGTAGCGTCCCCGCACTTCCCCAATGAGGAGAGTGCTGAATCAAAACGAGCGGTGAACGTCCCTGGGGCTTCACCGAACTGAAGCGCTGGTGCACCGTTGACGCCCTTGCTCTGGAGGTACTCGGCGAAGGTGGAGAGACGGGGAAAAGCCTCGATAAGGTGCGGAGCATTATCGCCACCGGCTTCCCAAACGGCCCGCTTGAGCGAGCGTCGGACAAAGGCCACGGGACCATCGCCACCGGCTTCCACGCTCCCGCCCGCGCCCTTGGCGGGCACGAAGAGCGACCCGTCTTGTCGGCCGCCTGCATAGTAGTAGAGGTCAACGGGATGTTGAATCAACGCCCCCGGGAGGTTGGCCGCTGCCAACATCTCGGCCAAACGGGCTTGGCGGGCCTCAAGTTCCGAGACCGGCACGCGCCAATCCTCGCCGTCCGGCCCGACGATATCCGAGGTGGACCACGAGGTCATGGTACAAGGTGAACGCCCCCCGTTCAAAACCCAATCGCAACAAACAACCGGTGAGGTGCGTGCTTTTGGCAAAACATCGGAAAGAGCGAAAGTAACGCCAAAGTAGAAACTGAGGAGAGGGCATGGCCCATCATGGCAGAGAAGCGGTGGTACAAGCCTGTCTTCTTCACTTTGGTCCTTCTTGGGCTCCTGCTGTTGGTCATCGGAGCGACCTACACCGAATCAGGCGCCAACGAATTGGACTATGGTCAGCGAGGCGAACTTTTTGTCACCGACTTCGAAGAGGGTCTTACCATCATCGTCGTGGCTGAAGAGGTTGAAGCCAACTGCGAAGGGTTTGAGTTCCTGCTTGAGGACGAACTGTACAACCCAGTACCCGTTGAGAAAACGAGTTGTGAGGATTGGGCGTCCTCCAGTACCTATCAATTTCGAATTCACAACCTGTCCACTGGCCGCTACAACTACGAGGCAACCGATTGGGTGAGCATCATGGCCGTTGAAGGTGATGTTGATGCGTTCATGGAGGATTATGCCTTCGGAAATTCGATTGCAGATGTTGGGGCTGGGTTTTGCTGTTTAGGTATGATCGCCCACGTGGTGATTGGGCGAGGCATCGCCAAAGCGAGCAAAGCAGAACATCAAGTGGTGCTGGACGATGCTCAGCGGACGGTCGTTGAAATCCAACCTCCCGTCCACGAGACGGTGAGGGGCGAAGAATTCTCATGGCCTGTGTCAGAGGAAGCAACAACGGTTGAAGAGCCACCCAGCGGCTCGTTTTGGGAGAACATGCTCAAGGATTAAACGACGATGTCGTCGAGGTCCAAGGCTTTCGTTTGGCTGAGTCGCTCTTCGGCGATGGCGCAGTAGTCCTC
>CALGEM010000351.1 GCA_937881505.1 uncultured euryarchaeote | reverse complement strand
GTGGTACGAGAGTCCACGGGAAAGGAAGTCACTGTGCCCCTCTCTTTTCACCTCGGGTTCCTCGACCCGCAAGGGCGCTTAAGGCCGGACCTCCTTTGGAGGCCGGCCTTTTTTGCGTTCTAGCAAATCACCAAACACCACGTTTTAGAACTCGCACGAAAAGGTCGGGATGAGCACATGCCAATAGACACGGTCGACATTTTTGGAAGCGACCAAGCAGGTATCCATCTTGCCAGTGTTGGTGGTGTCCTCTTTCATCCTCCTGAATTGCCGGAGCCCACCGTTGAAATCCTCGAAACTTGCCTTGGCTTGGAACTCCATCCCATGACCATTGGTGGATCAAGCCTGGTTGGCGCTTTGGTCTGCGGGAACAGCCGTGGCATTGCCGTGGCAGATATTGCTACCGAGAGTGATATTGACCAATTGACAGCCTACGGGGATGTCGTGGTGATGGAAGGCGGCGTGAACACTGCTGGAAACCTCCTTGTCGTCAATGAGCAAGGGGCCATCGCTTCACCGAGCATTCCACATGAAGGTCTGGAAATTCTCGCTGAGGTGTTGGCAGTTGATGTCGCTTCCACCACGGTGGCCGGCCAAGATGTCGTTGGAAGTTTGGCTGTGGCCAACGATCAGGGCGTTTTACTTCACCCGGATGTGACGCCCGATGAAGCCATGCTCATCGAAGAAGTGCTGGGCGTCAAACCCATGGTCGGGACCGTCTCTTTCGGTTCGCCTTATGTTGGGGCTGGCGTTTGCGCCTCCAACACGGGAGCCATTAGTGGAACACAAACCACGGGACCGGAACTCAATCGGATTGAAGATGCCTTGGGCTTCCTTTGAATCGTCCATCGGTGTGATGTGAAATGTTCAAAGGCTGATTTCAAAGGTTCTTGACCATGGGAGAAATGCTCTATCAAGGTAAAGTGAAGCAAGTGTGGTCAACCGACGACCCCGATACTTACGAATTCAGATTCACCAATCAAATTTCGGTCTTTGACCAAATCATCCCCTCGTTGATTCCTCGGAAGGGCGAATCCCTCAACAGAACCACGGCCCACTGGTTCAAGCTGGTTGAAGAGGCCGGCATCTGCAAAACGCACCTCATTGAGGTCAACGCACCAGACCGCTGTTTGGTTCGCAAAGTCAAGGTCATCAAAGAACCTGGAGCCATTCCACGGGACATGGAGTGGGTCTTTGTCCCTCTCGAAGTGATTGTTCGACACTACCTCTCTGGCTCTGCATGGCGCCGATTCCAAAGGGGAGAGTTGTCTGCAGAGGCCTTGGGTGTCGCACCCGATTGCGAATATGGTGTGAAATTGGCCGAGCCTTTCGTTGAGGTCACCACCAAATTCGAAGCCTTTGACCGCAACATTGGGCGAGAAGAAGCACTCGAAATCTCCAACATCACGGAAGAAGAATATGAGAAAATCGTCGCTGCAGCTCTTGCCGTTGACGCCATAATTGAGCAGGAAGCCGCTAAGAACGGGTTGATTCACGTTGACGGCAAGAAAGAATTCGCTTTGGGCGCCAATCGTGAGGTCGTCCTGGTTGACACCTTCGGGACCCTGGACGAAGATCGCTGGTGGGACGCCGAGGCTTACGCAAACGGCGAGTGCATTGAATTGTCAAAGGAATTTGTCCGAACGCATTACATCGAAACGGGTCATCAAGCAGAACTTCAAACCGCTCGCGATACGGGTGCTGAAGATCCTCCAATTCCCGCTTTGCCTCAATCGGTTATCGACGAGACGGCTGCTTTGTACGCCTCAATGTACGAGCGCTTGACCTCGCAGGATTTCTGATCAGCGATGCGTTCGTAGCGCAATTCCTACCCGTCGGCGTTCTGCCGCTCTTAGCAACGCTGTGAAGTGCTTGGCCACGTCAGCGACTCCTCCATCCAGAGGTTCATCATACGATGCAGTCCACGCTTTACTCGCCAAATGTAATCTGAGTTCCCTGACGCCCGTCGCCGATAAATATCCGTGAATACGCATGCCACCAAATCCATCTTCGAACATGGTATGTCCTCGCGTCTGTTCCTCGCATCCGTGGGCGAGTTGAGTCAATCGTTCCATCAATTCGTCGTAAATGACCTGCCCGTCGTTGTCGGTGATGCTTCTGTTGGGGCGAATGTATTCCAGAAAGTATCCCAATGCAGACCCATCCTCAAATGGAAAACGACCAAATCGTTCTCGTGTGAGACGCTCACCCAAAGGGAATGGACGGCCGTCATTGTTCAGCTCAACACAGGAAGTAAACAAAAGCGTGGCTGGGTCCCACGAAATGGTGGTGAAATCCTTTGGGTGCTCGATGCCTTGTTCGGTCAGTCGCGATTTGAGCACCTCACTTGATTCAACGAGAGTCGTCCACAACTCTCCGTTACCGCCATGTCCCTCTTCGATGGCGTTCATGACCTCGAGAGCCAATTCGCCGTTGAATGCATCAAGGGTGAAGAAAGCGGTCGTCGAGGCTTGCGTTTGCTCGTCCATGGTCTCGCCCACCGCTCAAATGGATTAAGCCCTTGCTTTTCCCACGTCACTCGTTGCCAAAGAATTTCTTCATTCGGTCTTCAATGGAGCCTTCTCGTTCGGGTGTACCGTCGGTTCCGATTTCTTCGCGAAGACTTGCCAGACGGCCGCTTGCAGTGGCGTCGGTTGTGTCAAGT
The DNA here is from genome assembly GCA_937881505.1 of uncultured euryarchaeote. GTDB lineage: Archaea > Thermoplasmatota > Poseidoniia > Poseidoniales > Poseidoniaceae > Poseidonia. The sequence continues at coordinate 8,227 of CALGEM010000351.1, read as the reverse complement.
GGCGCTTCCTCCACCGATTCAATCACCTCAATGGTGGATTCAATGACCATGTCTTCATCTGCCGAGGGTTCTGGCTCGCTGGGGGTCTCGTCTTCAACCGTTTGGAGTTGAATATCATCAAGCGATTCTGGAGCCGTTGGTGCTTGCTCTTCTTCGGTGACCTTGGTTTTCGCTTCCTGTTTGCGCGTCGAAGGTTTCGAACTCTGTGGTTTCGGAGCTTGAATGGCACCCAACAGCCACGCCACGACGAGAACAAGTCCAGCCACACCGACAATCCAACCCACATCGTTGGACGAGACCGTTAGCAGACTCTCTGATTTGTAGTAGGTACTTTGCGTGTCGTCCTCCGGGTCATCGTCAATATCAAACGGCACACTGCACGCAAGGGTCGCCGTTACCTTCTCATCCCTTTCGATGCTGTTTGGATTCTCAATGAAGATAACCGGTGCATATTCAGCATAGGCGATGTCGACGATGTAGGTGGTCGACCAGCCACCTTCGGCTTCCACGCTCAATTCACAAACTGCATTTGCGAGCACCGTGTAGCCTGTGCGTTGGATTCCAATGGTGATGTCACCATCTGCTGACAGGGAACTGATGCCAATGTTCCAACCACTTTCCCGAGCGACCACCGATTCAGAAATATGCTCCAATTCCCGGCCGTACCGGTCGTGAGCACTCAATTCTACCGAAAAGAAGCCAGCATCCGGATCCCATGCATCAATGCTGACATTGAACGATTCTTGTCCACCTGCAACGACGGTATAGACGTCTTCGTTGAGGTTTACACGCTCACCTGTGGATGACACCAGAGTCAGCACAACTCGCAGAGATTCATCAGCGGCAGCGGTCAGCGTGCACGAGCCGATCACACCGACAACTGCCGTTTGCCCGAGCGATGCGAACACATCGTCTTCATACTCGCACGACACAGCGGAGTTGGGATAGGTGCGAGAGACCACGTAGATGGAGAGATTACCAGCACCGCTTGCAGTTTCGTAACCGAGCACATGCTCCCCCGTGGTTCCTGGTTGCTCAAAGGAAAGTTCGCTACCACTCTGTGAAGTAGCAAGTGAGCCGCCAAAGGTAGCTATTTCGCCATTGTCCACATCAAATCCAACACGTTGTAAAGTTCCCTCATAAGCGTCGAAAACCGGGCTTTGGGTGAAGATGACCTGACTGTACTCGACTTCGATGTTGTGGGAGATCACACCCAGTAATGGATGATTCACATTCATGGTGAGCAAAAATCGCTGCTGGTTCCACCCTGTGGATGGCTGCAAGGACATTGGCACACCAGCAACCTCCCCTGGTGCAAGAATGACCTGTGTGCCTTGAGCGGTTGACCACCCTTCTGGAAGGCCGTCGATGTCAACGGTGAGCATGGCGATGTCGTTTCCGTCGTTTTGAATCCAAGCGGTTGGATATCCGCCTTTTTCGTTCACATTCCATGTCCCTCGGTGGTCAACGAGGATGCTTGGTGATGCACCCACACGAACCGGGATTTCTTCAACGACCAAACCGCTCGTGTCGTTTCCTGTTATGCGGATGCGCAACACGCCAACTTCCCCTGCAACCGCATCGGTGGGTGGCTGCACATGCACCTGGAATGTGCTGGTTCCATAGGGTGCGACATCTTCAGCATCATCCGGTAGCGTGATGTTCCATCCTGCGCCTGCTTTCGCGAAATAGGGTCGTTCGTAGGCATTGCCCGTGTGGATCAACTCAAAGGTCAGGTTTTCTCCAGCAGGATCTACCTCTAAATCAGCCTGCGTCAAGTTCAATCGCCAACCCGATACAGATTGTACATCCACAGTAAGGAATGTTTGGCCGATGACATAACCATTGGCTACATGCTGGAGCGTGATGTTGACGGACGATGATGCCCACGCCATGGACGGTATGGTCATCGAGAAATTCACAAGTGTTGAGGCGTTGATGGCGACGGAGTTTGTCTGCACAGGGTTGGCCTCCCAAGTGGAATCATCTTCTCCAAAGGGCTGAGTGTTGAGCACAGGCGTAAGTGTGAGATCATCAGCGGCGTTTCCGAGGTTGGTGAGGTTAAAGCCGAATGAGAGGGTCTCTCCTGGCTTTCCGGAAGTTTCTGTGCTGTTGAGGGGTGATACTGACCATTCATGACTTGGTGCTGCCTGTACGGCAACCGTGGTTGAATCCACAGCATCGCCTCCAAGTGAAGTCCACGTGAATGTGATGTCAAAGGGGGTGACCGCTGGCGTTTCCTCCGAGAGGGTGACATCCACGGTGCCGATGCCGGTAGCGAGCGCACCCAGTGTTTTCTGAGGGTCAAAATAGGTGAAGGAAACATCCGGCGTGAACGATGGGTCGCCGGATGTTGCGCTTGCAGCGAGCTGGAAGGTGTCAAGGCCGTTTCCTGGATTCTCCAAGAAGAGCAGGAAGCGGTGCGGCTCTGAGACATTGAGCGAGAGCGGTTCACCCACCACTTCAGATACTGGCTCAATGATGTTGAGGTTGGCGCGATAAACTTGGAGCACATGAAGGCTGATGTTCAGGATGGCATCGACATCACTACTGTCGGTGTCGGTGAAAGCATGGCGTTTGGGAACGGCATTTGGTGGTAGTTGGAGGGTTAAATCACCTGTGACAACACTTCCGGGCGTTCCCTGTGCGATGAGGTGTGTGCCGTTGATTGACAAATCACCTGTGGTCGTCCAAATCCAGTTTGGTTGAAGCATCTCCATGGTACTCATGCTCCATTCAGCAGTTCCTGATGCGGGCACAGTGCCGACAACCGACCACGTAAGTGTCGAATCTGGCAGTGAGCGATGATGTGTGGGTTCTGCGACAAATTTCTGAGCGGTGAAGGTGAATGGCATGGATTCACACAACGCCTCCTCGCCGCTACCCATGCAGAGGGTGAGCGTCGTTTGGGTTGAACTACCGAAACTCGCTGATGCGGGCGTTGTTAAATGGGCAAAGAGAACTTTGGCTTCACCTGGGGCGAGTGAGATGCTGAAAAGCTCCTGCCCGTTTGCGTCATGGATGGACGGTGAACCACCCCATGAGGGGGCTGTCCATGTGATGGAGGTCGTTGTCTCCGCTGCGTTTCCGAGGTTTTCAACCATGAACCACGCCTTTGCTATTTGTCCCGGTCTGCCCTGCCCGCTAGAGATGTTCATTCCCGTGGCTCCCGAAAGGTCCAGGCCCCTTGTCCGGAAGACATCGATTTGTACATCGATGGTGCTGTTGACGCTCGCATCATCGGCGAGGGCGAGCACCATGGAGACCATCCCGGATTCATCGCCCAAGGCGGTGGAAGGAACATGTGCGTCAAAAACAATCGATTGAGGCGTATCGGGGACCAATTCAAGCGTGAGGGCTTGGTTGCTTGCAGGAGCAAAGGACCACCCCTCTGGAAGAGCGCTCTCGTCGTAGGTAAGCGTCCAATCCGCCGTTCGTGAACCCGTTGCCTCGACGTCAACGATGATTTGTTGAGAGGAGCCCGGTGGGATTCGAGGTGTTTCCAACGGCCCCGTCATTTGTGCGAGGTAGGGTTCGACCACGGTGAACATGGTTGATTCGTGGTTGTTGTCCTCTCGCTGCTCGGTGATGTTCTCGTTGACATCGAGAATCAATTCAAATTCGTGAACACCCAAAGAAGCGGTAAATTCTGCTGAGAAGGTGAAGGGCCCACCCTCGCCAGACGGCGCCACAGGTTCGCTGGATGTGAAGCGCTCTCGGGTGAGTTCAGCACCGTTCATGAGGATGGCGGCGTCAATGTCTTCATCGGCCTCTCCGGTCCCAATGTTTGCAAATTGTCCGGTTACGGTTACGGTGTCGCCGGGGTCGGCTTGTGCGGGGTTGAAAGACAGTCCTCGCCCGTCAAAGGAAGGTGCCAAATCAGGACCTTGGTCAGACACCAGGGTATCTCCGTAGAGCACATCGAGATGTCCGTCTCCGTCCACATCAGCAACCGCTGGAGCAGTCCAAACACGGTGCGGCATACTCAGCGGCGTTGACCAAGCGCTATTGATGTCTGCAGAAGCGCCGGTATCGCCGTCAAAGGCCCAGAACCTTCGGCCGAAGCCCACCAAAATTTCGGGTGTTCCCTCGCCGTCAATGTCCAACCAAAACGGTGGAGAAACTGCAATTTCATCGTTGTCGTTGCCTGCTCCACGCTGCAGGTCTCGAGTCCATTCAGTCACGGGTGTGCTATCGGAAATATCTGTGCAACCAAGCATACCCTTTCGGTTGAAACTGACGGTTGATTCAGAGTACCATGTAACCCAACACAAGCGGTCATCAATGCCATCATCGTCGGTATCGAGGGCCAACGGTTGAGCATCTGCATACCCATTTTGTGCACGGAAATTGAACAGTTCTGTCGTCGACGTCAATTCCATCCCGATAAAGCGGGCACCGTTTCCTGATTGACGGCCATTTGCGTCGGTGGGCACGGTAAGAATCATCTCTGGAGCACTGTCTTGGTCCAGCTGGACGATGATGGGCCCGGGGAGTCGTAGTCGAGGCGAATCGGAATCGGTGTCGGTCCCTTGTATGGCAACACGTTCCCAATCCAATGAGCCGGTGGAGCCGTCGATTTTCCAAATCCACATATTTCCAGAATCGCCATCAATGGTGGTGAGAAGAACAGAGGTTGTGCTGCTGTCGAGTTGTGCCCAAACAGGATCTGAGGGGTGTGTTCCACGGTCAAGAGAAACCGTCCAATCCTCTTGTGTTGGTTGCGATGAGGTGAGGGTGTAAGCGTTGACTTTCACGAGGGGGTTGTTGTCAGGGTCGTCGACCACAGCAAGGACAAGTTCGGGCGTACCGTCGAGTTCCAAGTCGGCAAGAAGGGGTTGTGTCACGGCTTTATGGTCGCTGTTGGCCGTTGCAAAATGAGGCGAAGGAGAACCGATTCGCACGTCAGCGTCGCTGTAGGACCACACCAGTTCGTTGCCGTGGCCAGAGGCTTGCCAATTTGATTCCGTACAGGTCAGCCGAGGCGACCATACATCGATGTTCAAGGCCCCTTGTGTGTCATAGACCACGATGATTTCTTGATATCCATCGCCATCAATGTCGTGGATCATAGGAGTTGAACGAACGGCCTCGGTCACGCCGAGGCTCACCCGCCAAGCGATCTTGGCATCGTTACCAGAAACGATGTTGAGGAAACTCTCCCTAGCGCCATCGGTGATTTCACTCGACACCATGACCGGAAATAACGTACCTGAGCCGCACCGCTCAAGGGCAGCCTCGGAAGCACTGATACTCGCTGAAAAGTCCCCGATGACCGAACCGTAGGCGTCGCTTTCCGACTGACCTGAAAACACCTGCCAGTTGATGGTTGGGTTTTCCAAGGTCCCTAAGGTCGACACGTTTGTGATGCTTCCTTCGCCTGGGCCGCCGTCTGGCCCATGGTCGGGAACGGTTTGGTTGTGAGTGGGTGTTCTCGCATACTGCGCCCAGGGTTGTTCGTAGCCTGACCAACTCCCGCTGGTTGGTTGAACCACCGTTTTTTCAGGCAACCATGCTGGATGGCTGAGGGGGTTCAGCACGACGCCCATCATGAGCAAAACCATCACCGATGCAGCGACGGTTCGCCAAGTGGTTGGGCGTGACCTTGTGGACATCGTGCATCACCGTCTTCGGGGGGTTGTTATTGCTTATGGATGATTTACTCCCTAAAACCCCTTTTCTTACCTGCTTCAATTTCACGGAAACAAGGCCATGGAGGCGAAGCCGGTACCTTTCAATGCCGCTTGAATTAAATAGGGGCCTCCGGTGGACAGCATGACTTCGGTCGCATTCTCTCCTGAGGGTTCACCGGTGAAGGACGGAAAAGTCGCGAGACTGTCCGTCTTCACCGTGCCTCTTGAGAACGCAAAGAGGTGATGAAATGTACAAGGTCGTAACCAAGGAAGACACCATCCGCATTCCAGCGGAATACATGCGAAAGGGCCAATCCCTTGACCAGCACATTGACCGTCTTTCCATGGACGCTTTCGAAGGAAAATTCGATTCTGAAAATCGCTTTGTGCTCGTCACGAACAACCACAAAACGATCGGCCGTGGGCGTATCATTCATGGCGACGGCGCCATCTACCAGCGTGTTCAATTCGATGCTGTTCTGTTCTGCATGGAGGACCAAGAGGTCGTTGAAGGTGCGGTTTCGGAAGTCAATGAATTCGGCGCCTTTGTCCGAATTGGTCCGATGGAGGCTCTTTTGCACAAATCCCAAATCATGGACGAACCCGTTGACATCAACATCGGTGCGAACAAAATCACGGGCCGACAAAGCGGTCGTGAACTTTCAATCGGTTCGTTCGTTCGAGCTCGAATCGTGTCGCTATCACCCGACACATCAGATCCCCGACGTTCCAAGATTGGTTTGACCAGCAAGCAAGACGGGCTTGGCTCACCAGGCTGGGAAAAGAAGAACGCAGGTGGTGAGTGAAGATGGCCACCAATCCTTTCGCATGCGGTGAGTGCCATCTCGTGCTGAACGATGGTGTTGATCAATGCCCACGACACCCATCTGCCAAGGTCTCATCTGACTGGACCGGCTACGTGATCATCATTCAGCCTGAACGCTCGGAAATCGCCGAACGTCTCCAAGTTGAGCAACCAGGCAAATACGCCCTCAAAGTAAACATCCGATGAAGGTGAGAACATGGAAATTAAAGAACGAAGAGAAAACAACATTCTGAACCGAGTTGAAATTGCTTTCAGCTGGAAGCACGATTCCAAGTCCACGCCCTCCCGCAAGGAAGTCATGGACCTCGTGCAAACTTTGGAGCCAGGTGCCAACCGAGACCTCATCGTCATCAAGGATTGCGAAACTCGTTTCGGCCAACCTTTGACCACGGGTACAGCTTACATTTACGCTTCACAGGAGGCCATGGCCGTAGAGCCCGATTACATTCACAAGCGACACGAAGGCCTTCGCTCCACTGTCGCTTCTGAAGCGCCTGCTGAAGCGCCTGCTGAAGCAGAAGAGTCCGCTGAATCCGAAGGAGGCGATGAATGATGGGTGACGGTCCAAACCCCAAAGCCAAGCATTCGAAGTACAAGGTCGAAGACGGGAAACTCGTTCGTGCCGAAAGTTGCCCAGAATGTGGCCCAGGTGTCTTCCTCGCCGTTCACGGCAACCGCAAATCCTGCGGACGCTGTGGCTACACCGTGATGAATGAGTGAGACAACTCGGTCTCACTCAAAGGGACTTGTTTCCCATGAACCATCGTTGAATAACACGAGTCCGCCACCTTTGAACGGGCAGACATGAACCGGCAACTCTCGGGTTGCACGGCGGTCCACCATGCGCTCGGAAAGGACAACTTCTTCTCGCCATCCAGCGATTCGCCAACCAACAAAGTCGGTGTCCCACATTGCTGCTTGCACAGGGCCACTGAGTTGGACCTGTTGCACGACCTCTTCGTTGTGAATCCATGTTACAGTCCCCGTTGCTGAACACGCCAAGTGATGCCCCGCATGTTTGAAGTGGTGCTCAATCGGGGCTTCAACACCTTTCAGTAGGAACTCTTCGAGTCGCTGGCCTGTTTCAAGCGAACGTCGCTGCACGCGGCCCCCTTTGGATGTAATCCAGTAGGTTTCGTCGTCAAGGTGGAGTGCGATCATCTCTTCATTGCGCGGGCGTTTCTTGGGGTAGCCCCACTCAGGAGGCGGCATTCGCCATCGCTCATCTGCATTGGTGCCAATTTTGTACATGCCTCGGTTGTAGAGGTCAAACACGATTGATTCACCATTACTGGCAAGCGCCATGGGTTCTGCATCAAGTGCATGCGCCCAGGTGGTTCCCGCTGGGTAATGCGTGGTCCTGGTGCCGATGGACGTCCTGATTTCAGAACGTTTCTTTCCTTCCTCTGCTGTGCCTACTGGCATGGAACCCATGCAGGCGAGAAGCAATTCCCTATCCAACCACGTTGCATACAAATGCCCCTTTGCGATGGAAACTTGTCGCAAACGCATGGGATGGGGGCACTTGACCTCGGTGAGGGGGTGCATGTCGCTGTCCAACCAGAGGATTTCACCGTCCATTCCGGAGACAAAAACTCCATCTTCGTGATGGACAACAAGGTCCGGGAGGAAGGGTATGCGAGGGGGCAATCCTTCGTCCATGGAACAAGGTGGGGTCGCATGTATGTGAATGCTCGTCTGGGTCATTTCCAAATAGGACGCGCTTGAGTTGGATGTATGGACGGCGAGGAGGTGATACTTATCGCCG
>CALGEM010000350.1 GCA_937881505.1 uncultured euryarchaeote | reverse complement strand
GACACACGAGGTTCAAGGCTCGATCGCCTTTGAGAACCTGGACAAGAACGCCCATGCAATCCCGTTCGTATCCACCGTTCCTCCGTTCCCGGGGAACACATCGTAACTCTCCTCGTAGGGGTTGTGGTCGGCGGCGTACAACGTGACGAGCGCCACTTCGGTGCCGTTCGCGCAGTTCGTGAAGGACTGGACGGAGTAGAACACAGACGGCGAGTTGGAGTCTGGGGACTTCCCCTCGCACCCGTTCATTTCCGCCCACTGCTGGAGGTTCTGAATGGCACCATGCTTCTGTGCGTCGAGGTTGGGCAGGTGAATGGCGTCGTTGGAGTAGAGGATGATTTGGTCCTCCAACCCGTGGATTTCCATGATGGGTATGGGCGAGTAGTTAGGCCTCGGGTCATCAAGGAGGTAGTAGGACATACAGGCAACCGCGGCGAAGACTTCGCTGTGGTCGTTGGCGAGTTTTTGACTCAATGAGCAACCGTTCGACCAGCCGGTGAGGTAGATTCTGCTCTCGTCGATGGAGTGGTTGGCCACCACCCTGTCAACGATTTCAAGGATGAGGCCGGTGTCGTTGAGCTGCATCTCACCGGCTGTGCTGCAGCAGTAGCCGGAGTTCCACGAGTTGTCGTGGCCCTGCGGCCAAACAGCCACCACCCCGTTCTCCTCTGCGATGTCATCGAACTGAGACAAGTCGCGCTGGTTTTCCATTGTGAGGGTGTTTCCGTGAATGTCCAACACCAGTGGCACGTCTGCGGACAAATCGACCGTCTTGGGCACAAAGACGTTCCAGCACCGCTCCATCTCCTCGTGGTTCATGCACTCAACATAGTCGAGACCCTCGAACACCTCGTCGACGGAACCCTCACCGGTGGTCCCACCTGGGAGACCTTCGTCTTGCGAAACGCATCCGCTGAGCGTCATCGATAGCAACAACAGCGAACAGAAGACCGCCGGGCTCGTTCGCATGCGTTTAACTCCAAGGCCTCACGAATAAACTCTTTTGCGACCAAAACAGGTCAAACATGAAGAAAACGCTGATTTTACTCTTCCTCAACATCGTTGGCCATCATCACGGCCACGGGTCGGGTGCGCTCGTTCTCATCCAAAATCAAGCGAGAAATGATGATCATCGGTGCACCGATGATGGCGCCAGCAATTCCCCAAACTTGAGAAAACAACATGACGGTTAGCAAGAGCACCAACGGCGAGATACCGATTTTTGCGCCCGAAAGGTTGGGTTCCACAAGCGAGCCAAACATCTGCTGGTTGCCGATGAGAAGCGCCAGCATCAGAAGGGCCGATACTGGTTCGAGCATGATGAAACCGATGAGTACGGGAGGAATGGTGGCGAAGAGCGCCCCAAGAATGGGGATGAAATCCAGAAGGAAACACAGGACACCGAACAAAAACCACCCTGGAATATCAAAGCCGACGGGCGAGATGATGATGGTCATGACAATCGCTTGTCCTCCACTGCAGGTCACCTTGGAAACAACGTAAGCGCTGATGGATTCCATGGAATCGTCGACGATTTTCCGAGCCCGCCCGGTGGATTGGGGGAAGGCTGCGTTGAAGCGCTTGGCGATGGTGTGCTCTTCAAGAATGATGAACAGAAGGAAGATGAGCACGGTGATCATGCTGCCAACAAAGGCGCCGAGCGACCCCAAAATGGCCAGAGCGAAGACCTCAATGTTGCTGGGTGAGGCCAAAACATCAACCCAAGTCGAATCTGAAAAAATAATTTCCAACCCGTAGAGGTCGGACTGTGCATACCTTGCTCGTTTTTCTTCAAGCTGCGCCGTGATTTCGGGAACTTTCTCGACGAAGAGGGAGAGTTGTTCGTAGAGGAAAATCGAGATGAAGTACATGCTGATGATGAACGCCGCCAGCACAGTTCCATAGGAGACCAACTGGTTGCCGACTTTTTTGTGGATGTACTGCTCGATGGGCTTGATGAGGAAGAACAACAACACGGCGATGGCCAAGGGCATCAAAATGGGTTTGAGGTGGACGAGAGCCAAATACACGACCACACCGACGATGGCCACGCTTGCTGCAGTTGTTCGTTTGGAGTCAATGCCAATCTTTGCGTTCACGTCCATGAGCCCCACCTCGCTCAAATTGCATCTAAGGTTTCCTCCATCAGACCTGGAGGAACGGGCGATTCCTCGTGAGGGAAAGGTGGAGCCGTCAGCTACCGCACATCAGACAGTCGTCAGGGCTGTCGAGGCTGCACGCAATGGCTTCGAGGCTGTCAGCATCGTCGGCTCGCTCGGCGAGGCCGCCCACCGTTTGGTCCTGCTTGGTGGAGGCTTCAACGGTGAACTGGATGGCGTCGGCAGCAGCCTTGGTTCGCAAGTAGTACATGCCCGTCTTCAGACCCTGCTTCCATCCGTAGAAGTGCATTGAGGTGACCTTGGCGGGGTTAGCATCCACCATGTGGATGTTGAGCGATTGGCTTTGGTCGATGTAAGCGCCACGGTCGGCTGCCATGTCAAGGACGTGGCGCTGCTTGATTTCCCAGGTGGTCTTGTAGAGGTCTCGGATGTACTCGGGAATGCGGTGAATGGCCTGAATGGAACCCTTGTGGCGGAGGATGTCGTCTTTCATTTCCAGGCTCCACATGTCTTCAGCGATGAGGTCGCTCACGAGGTGCTTGTTCAACACGACGAATTCACCCGAAAGGGTGCGGCGAACATAGAGGTTAGAGGTGAAGGCCTCAAAACACTCGTTGTTGCCAAGGATTTGGGAGGTCGAAGCGGTTGGCATGGGGGCGAGCAAGAGCGAGTTGCGCATGCCCTTTTCCATGATTTCAGCCTTGAGCGAATCCCAGTCCCAGCGACCGCTGTGCTCGTTCATGCCCCAGAGGTCAAACTGCAACAGGCCTTCGCTGGCAGGTGAGCCCTCAAAGGTGGAGTAGGGGCCTTCGGCAATGGCAGCGTCCTTGGAAGCGGTGCAAGCAGCGAAGTAAATGGTCTCGAAAATCTCCTTGTTGAGGGCACGGGCAGCCGGGCTCTCGAAGGGCAGCTTGAGCATGGCAAATACGTCGGCCAAGCCTTGAACGCCAAGACCGATTGGGCGGTGGCGCATGTTGGAGTTGCGAGCTTCTTCCACAGGGTAGTAGTTCACATCGATAACGCGGTTGAGGTTGCCCGTGGCGTGGTAGGTGACATCGTAGAGAAGTTGGTGGTCAAACACCCCGTCGCTCGTGTTGACGAACTTGGGCAGGGCAATGGAGGCGAGGTTACACACGGCGACTTCGTCCTTGGCGGTGTATTCCATGATCTCCGTGCAGAGGTTGGAGGAGCGAATCGTACCGAGGTTCTTCTGATTCGACTTCTCGTTGGCGGCGTCCTTGTAGAGCATGTAAGGCGTACCGGTTTCGATTTGGGCTTCGACGATTTTGTCCCAAACAACACGAGCTGGGAGCGTTTCACGAGCCAAGCCTCGGCGTTCGTAATCCTCGTACATGGACTTGAATTCAGCACCGTAGACATCTTGGAGGCCCGGGCACTCGTTGGGGCAGAAGAAGGACCAGTCGGCGTTGTCTTCAACACGCTGCATGAAGAGGTCGGGCGTCCACATGGCGTAGAACAGGTCGCGGGCTCGCATCTCTTCCTTACCGTGGTTCTTCTTGAGGTCGAGGAACTGAAGGATGTCGGGGTGCCAAGGTTCGAGGTAGACGGCGATGGAGCCCTTGCGCTTGCCGCCGCCCTGGTCAACATAGCGAGCGGTGTCGTTGAACACACGCAGCATGGGAACGATGCCGTTGGAGGTGCCGTTGGTGCCCTTGATGTAGGAACCCTTGGAGCGAACGTGGTGGATGGAAAGACCGATACCACCAGCGGACTTTGAGATGAGGGCGCACTGCTTCAGGGTGTCGTAAATGCCGTCGAGCGAGTCGTCCTGCATGGTGAGCAAGAAACACGATGACATCTGCGGCATGGGCGTGCCCGAGTTGAACAGTGTTGGCGTGGCGTGGGTGAAGTAGCCCTGGCTCATCAGGTCGTAGGTGTGGAGGGCTTTCTCAATGTTGGCGTGGTGAATGCCGACCGCCACACGCATCAACATGTGTTGCGGGCGTTCAGCCACTTCACCGTTGAGTTTGAGCAGGTAGGAGCGCTCCAAGGTCTTGAATCCGAAGTAATCGTAGTTGTGGTCTCGACCGTAGTCGATGTGGTTGTTGAGCACATCGGCGTTGGCCATGATGATCTCGTAGACCTCTTCGGAGATGAGCGGAGCGTGCTTGTTGGACTCGGGGTCGATGTACTCACGAAGGTCGGTGATGATATCGGTGAAGGTGTCCTTGGTGGAGCGGTGGAGGTCGTCCACGCAGATACGGGCTGCAAGGCGGCTGTAGTCGGGGTGGTGCGAAGCCAAGGAAGCGGCTGTTTCAGCAGCGAGTTGGTCGAGTTCACGGGTGGTGACACCATCGTAGAGGCCCTCGATGGTCAACTTGGTAACGTGGCCGGGGTCAACCCATGTAGGGTCGAGACCTTCGGAGAGTTTGACGAGCTTTTCGTGAATCGCATCAAAGCGTACATCTTCTCGCTCGCCTTTCCTGTTGACAACTTGCATAGCCATGATTTATTCCTCCTCGTATGTTCAAATGAGTGCGTGATATCTTTCTTTGTTCGCGTACGGTTCAAAAGTCTTCGTCCACAGAGAAACGCTGTTGTACGCTTCCGAGGGAAGCGCTGTCCATGACACCGGCTTTCTGATATTCTGCCACACGCTTCTCAAAGAAGTTGGTCTTGCCCTGCATGGAGATCATCTCCATCCACGGGAACGGGTTGCCAACGTTGTAAATCTTTGAACAGTTGAGCTGAATCAAGAGTCGGTCGGCCACGAACTGAATGTATTGGGTCATCAAATCGGCGTTCATACCGATGAGGTTGACGGGAAGCGCCTTGGTCACGAATTCAATTTCGATGTCAACGGCTTCAGCGATGATGCGACGAATCACGTTCTCTCCTGCGCCGCGGAGTAACTTGTTGTGAAGCAAGCAGGCGAAGTCGCAGTGGAGCCCCTCATCTCGAGAAATGAGTTCGTTGGAGAAGGTCAAACCTGGCATGAGCCCTCGCTTCTTGAGCCAGAAGATGGCACAGAACGAACCGGAGAAGAAAATGCCCTCTACGGCTGCGAAAGCGACGAGGCGCTCGGCAAAGGAACCTCGCTTTCGGGACAACCAGCGCATGGCCCAGTCACCCTTCTTCTGAACGGAAGGCACCGTCTCAAGCGCCTTGAACAGGTGGTCCTTCTCCTTCTCGTCTTCGATGTAGGTGTCGATGAGCAGCGAGTAGGTCTCTGCGTGGATGTTCTCCATCATGATCTGGAAGCCGTAGAAGGCACGGGCTTCAGGCCAGCAGACTTCGTTGGAGAAGTTCATGACCAAGTTTTCGTTGACGATGCCGTCGCTGGCAGCAAAGAAAGCGAGGATGTGCTTGATGAAGTGCTGCTCGTCCTTGTTCAGGTTCTTCCAGTCTTTGAGGTCCTCGGCAAGGTCAATTTCTTCAGCGGTCCAAAACGAAGCTTGTTCTTGCTTGTACATGGCCCAAATATCATCGTGCTGAATCGGGAACAGCACGAAACGGTCAAGGTTCTCCTGGAGCATGGGCTCAACGTGTTCCTGGGTCAAATCGATGTTCATGCCGTCATCCTTGTTGTGTTCAATGACCATGTCTCGTACCCCCGTGTTTTGCAGACGCGCTGGATTTTGTTTGCCTTCCTCGGACGCCTATAATATATCCCCTCTCGGCGCGATTAAAGTGAACGGTTTTTTGACCCGCGGGGCCGGCCGCAGAATTCTTTGCAGTGTGCCGTTTTTGCAGGACGATTTTCGCTGTTATATTTTCGTCAAAAATTCCGAATTTCATGTCAAAATCACCTTCTTTTCCACTGGAACCGCATGTGGGTGAAATCTTACATTATCCCAACAGTCAAAAAGGAATGTTTGGTGAGTGAGGATATGGACCGAATTTCTCTCGAGATTCCGTTCGCCCGACTCGACGACCGCGCCATCCTGCCAACCCAAGGTTCTGCGCAGGCGGCAGGCTGGGATTTGTACGCCATTGAAGACACGGTGGTGCCCAAAGGTTCGTCCGTCCTCATCCCCACCGGATGGGCGGCTGCCATTCCCGAAGGATGGGAGGGGCAGATTCGCTGTCGCTCCTCGCTTGGCAAGAAGGGCATGATCATGCCCAACGGGCTGGGCACCATCGATTCAGACTACCGTGGCGAGCTCAAGGTCTTGGCTACGTGGATTGGGGAAGGGGACTCGTTCACCGTTGCAGCCGGCGAACGCATCGCTCAACTCCTGTTTGCCCCCGTCCCCTTGGTCACCCTCATGGAGACCACCATGGAACACCTCGACCAGACCGAACGGGGTACGGGTGGATTTGGCTCCTCTGGACAGTTTTGAGGCGGTGGCACGGTGTTGGATGTCCGGGAACTCGGTAGCGTACCCTACGAGGGGGCGCAGGCGCTGATGAAGGACCTCCAACAACAACGCATCAAAGGGGTCATTCCCGACACCCTGCTCATCCTGTCCCACCCAGAGGTGGTGACCGTTGGCCCTCGCGCCCGCAACGACGGCGTCACCCCGCCATCCGATTACGAAACCGTAGCGGTTGACCGTGGCGGAGGCCTGACATGGCACGGACCGGGTCAAATCGTGGGCTACCCGATTTTCAAGTGGGGCGAGCGGGAAGGCGAAGGCTCCGTGGCCGACATCATTCACATCATCGAAGGGTGGCTCATCGACACGTTGGCCACCTTTGGAATCAAGGGGGAGCGGGATGAACGCATGCAAGGAGTCTGGGTGGACGGTCGCAAAGTCTGCAGCATCGGCCTCTCCTTCCTGCGTTGGGTTTCTCGCCACGGATTCTCCGTCAACCTCAACACGCCCGCAGGCCGGGTGGAAGACGTCGCAGGTTGTGGTCTGGCAGCCGATACGACGACCTCGCTGGCCAATCTCGGGTACGAGTTGGCTCCCGATGCCTTTGTTCAAGCGCTTCTTCCCGTTGTACGCTCGACGCTTGATGCATGAATCCAAAGTCATGCAAGCCTTTGCTCCTGACTGGAATAACGGAGAAAGTGATAACAAGAAGCCGATGAAGGACGTTGCATGAAGGAAAAGGTGGACCGTGATATCGGCAGAGTGGTCGGATTCGAAGTTGACGAATTCATGTACATCGCCACCATCATCAGCATCGATGATGATGCAGAGCAGTTCACTGTACGCACCAAGGATGGGCAAGAGTTGACTGGCCCGTTCGGTGCGGTTTTTTTGGACCCTGAAAAGAGAATGGATGAATTGCATGCAGACTACGAACCCATTGGAGAAGGAAAGTTTCGTGCCAAACAACGCAAAGCAACATCAAACTGGGTACCCGTAGCAGACCCAAGCCTTCGCGCCATCCTCGGAACGTCGGGGGGCATCATCGGCGTCGCTTTCGCCATTGGAGTTTTCATCGCCGTCATCTCGCTTGGTGCTCTGCTCACCCAAATTGACTCAGGGGATTGGGTGGAAACGGAGGGAAGGGTGGTCGACACCTACAACGCAGAGGATTGTTCATCGGATGGCGAGGGAGGCACGTCCTGCACAAGTTACACATCGGTCACGGTTGCCTACACCTACGAAGGTCAAAATTACACGACGGAAGATTACAGCATGTTATCCAACGACTGGCTAAACGATGCTCGATATTGGTACGAGGTCGATTCCGTTACGGTTTATGTCAATCCCGACCAACCCGCTCAGGCCGTCCACCTCCCAGGATGGGACGGGGTGTTGGAGGAAGCGTTTACCCTGATGTTCTTCACGGGAATCATCCTCGGTGGCTACCTAATCGTGGGCGTTCCGGTATGGTTCGTGTATGCCAAGATTCAGCGTATCAGCGGCATTGAGGCCCCGGAGAAAAAGAAGAAACAGGGTCACGATTGGAGTTATTGGGAGACCGACGACAACCGTGCAGAAAAGGGCGATGTCGGGGGGACCGGCCAATCTGAAGTCGGCGATGCACCCTCTGCTGAAGAAGACCCAAAAGAAGAGAAGTTTTGGTAATTCACCACATTCCCATGCCACCTCAAGATATCGCTTTGGGCAGGTGACCGTGTGCGCCTAAATAGTGTGTTAAGAATGGGGATTCATGGCCCGAGTTGTCATTGAGTGTACTCAATGCGGGGCAAAATTGAGCGTCCCTCAAAAAACGGGGGAATTGGATTGCCCAAAGTGCGCGAACACCATCACGCTGAAGTTTGAGCCAAGGGTGGTCCACACGCCTCCCTGGTTCAACAAAACACTTGGGTTCATCCTCATCTTTCTGGCCTTCTGGCTCTGGACCAACATGATGTGGTTACGAAACAATCTTATTGACGACTCAGGACTCTTCGAAGGGCTTGCAAACGTGTTGTGTTTTGCTGGAGTGATGGTCATCGCATTTGCAGACCTTGTGCGGCACCGTGGCCGCCTTGTTGGCGAACAGGCTTACCTTACTCCGGCCTC
>CALGEM010000349.1 GCA_937881505.1 uncultured euryarchaeote | reverse complement strand
TCCTCTCTGATTCGGCCACCCTCGGAAAACCTGCGGGTTCAGACATCGCACAAGGCAAGCGCACGCTCATGATTATTCACGCACTCCGACAACCCGACGGGCCGGTGAAAGAACGCTTGATGAGCGTCCTTGGAAAGGGCGAGGATGTTTCACCTGATGCCCTTGCTGATGGTTTGGCTGCGCTCTCCGAATTGGGTTCAGTGGAGTATGCTCGAACGATGGCGGAAGATTTCCACGCAAAAGCCCATGCTTGTTTGGACCGACTTGATGACAACCCTGCGATGGTGGCGTTGAGGGAACTCACGGATTTCCAGTTGGCTCGACTTCATTGAGCACTTCGACTGTATCTCCGATTTGGATGGAGCCCGTTGATTGAACGCTTGCATACCAGCGTGTTTGTCCAGGAAGTTGTTGATGACTCAATGCTTTGAATCGTCCATCCTGAAACGATTCTCGAATGGTTTTGCAGGGCGGCGCATCTTTCGTGATGGTCATTTGAACACCACCAACACGCAACTGAACACCCACGCCCAAAACATCCGGCTCAAGCCCGTCGATGAGGAGGTTTTCACCCGTTGTTCCCGGTCCGATGGGGTGACCTTCTGCTTGCAGTCGTTCCATGATGTGCACCTCCATCAAACACACAGCTCTCGAAGGACCTCCATGATGGCGGGTGTCGTTTTGCTTATCACCCACGCAGCCATTGGTGCGAACTTCAAGGGACTGCACAGGGTGCTTGGGCACGCCACCTTCTGGATTGACATGCAATCCACGGACGATGCCCGCCATGCACGAACCTCAGTCTGCGTAATAGGACTCGGGGTTGGGCTCGGGCTTGAGGCCCTTGCGTTGACGAATTTCACCGACGACCTTGTCAAACAATTGAGGTGGCAAAATCTCGAAGCCGAGGTTCTCGGTGTTCCAAACGGCACGTCCTTGAGAAGCAGCACGGATGTCGTTGGAGAAACCGAAGGTCTCTGCGATTGGGATGATACCAACCACGGTGGTGACGCTGCCTTCTGATGGCATGTCTTCGATGATTCCACGACGGGTGGTGACTTCACGAGTGACCTGACCGAGCCAGTCGTTTGGTACCGAGATGAACGCCTTTTGCATGGGTTCAAGAAGAACCGTCTTGGCTCGCATCATGGCACCCTTGATACCGTTTCGAACCGCTGGAATGGTCTGAGCAGGGCCACGGTGAATGGCGTCTTCGTGGAGTTTGGCATCAACCAGTCGGACATACATGCCTTGAACAGGCTCGTCAGCCACTGGACCCTTGACACAGACTTCATTGAAGGCTTCAATGATGAGTTCACGGGTCTCGTGGAGGTTCTGAATACCCTTGGTATCGTTCACGAGCACGTTGGTGCCGTTGATGGCGTAGATCTTGCGCATGGTGTCCTTGTCCATGCCGTATTCTCCGAACTTGCTTCCGACTTCCTTTGCATCGG
>CALGEM010000348.1 GCA_937881505.1 uncultured euryarchaeote | reverse complement strand
CAAGGGCAAGCGCAGTCGTCCCTTCATCCGAGGCGTTCACTTCTCAGAAAGCGAAGATGGTCGCGTGTTCATTCGCCACCCTGCTTTCCGAACCGATATTCCATCGCGAGCCAGTGAACGACAATTGGCCATGTGGGTTGGTGACCACCACCCCGCACACGGACCTCGTCTCGCCTGTCAAGCCATCGTGAACGCTCACCAAGAGCGCCGATTGCGCTGGGCCGTGATTCCTGAAGGAAGCGTTTTGGGCAACAGCGTGAACCACATTGAGCTTCACGAGGACATCCAGGCCCGACTCGTTGACGACCATACCACCATTGAAGGAGGACTTCAGTGGCTTTGTGAACACCTCAACAACAACGACCTGGATGAGTGGGCTCGAGCATGGGCTGCGAACAACAACGTCAACAACTACGAGTTGGAGATGTTGCCTGTTGAGTTACCCGACTCTTTTCCACAATTCGGCACTGTCGTCCGTTGATGGTGTATGAGTTGGGATTTATTTTCCGAATCCCCGCGTTTTGAACCCTAGAATTTATAGCACAGGCCCCGTTAGTCCGCGCTGCGCACTCTTTGGAGGATGAATGAGGAATGGGAGTTCATCCTAAGATTGGTATCACCGGATTGCCACGTAGTGGAAAATCTGCGGTGATGGAAAAGGTTCTTGATATGCTCATGGACGAGCGTAAGCGAGAAATCTCAATGCGTGGAGGTTCCACAGAAGACGCCATCATTGGTGGTGTTCGAACCGAACCCCTCCTTGAAGACGGGGAGCGAATGGGCTACAAAATCATCGACATCGTCACCGGAGAAGAAGGCGTCATCGCTCACAAGAACATCGATTCCCGTCTCCGCGTCCTCGGCTACGGAATTGATACCGAAGAATTGGATCGCATTGCCCTCCCTGCCATCGACCATGCCCAACACCATTGCGAAGTGCTCGTTATCGATGAAATTGGAAAATTTTCAGTGGAATCCGAGGCCTTTGTGCAGGCCGTTCGTTCTGCATTGGAAGTTGACATGCCCACCTTGCTCACCCTGCACAAGAAAAGCCGCCACCCGCTGCTTCAGGACATTCGTCGACGAGACGACGGCCGTATTTTGGAAGTCACCCCGGTGAACAGAGCATTGCTGCCCTACAAGATTCACAAACTCATGCGAGAAACCTACTGAGGGTATCGCCCCCATCGGTTGATTCATGGGGCAATGTGCGCTCGGCCATCCATGCACCCACCAAGCGTGGCCGTTGAGCGCCTCCTCTACGGTACGGGCGTGGGCTTGCTGCTCGGCCTTGGATTCGGCCTCCAATCGGGTCGGACGCTCGGTGCAAATCCCCCTGTCATGGAAGTGTTCATTGGCGCAGCCGTGCTTTGCTTCCTCCTGGGTTGGACCTTGAGCAACGGCACGGGCCCACTGGCTCGTTTGTTTTCTCACGAGTCCGAAGAAGCCATGGCGAGGCGCGTGCGTACTGAAATCGAAGAAGTGCACCGTTCGGAAGATGTTACCTCAAAATGGGCTGAACTTGAGGCCAAAGTTTTGACCCAAGACCTCGGTGAGGAAGAGTAAATCCGGTATCGTAGGGTTGATGTGCGTTCGTCCCTTCGTTTGAAACAGAGGCGAGACCATGAGCGAAGTCCCCGAAGGATTGTACTACACCAAAGAGCACGAATGGATGCGAGTTGAAGGCGACACCGTCACCATTGGCATCACCGACCACGCGCAGGACATGCTTACCGATATCGTCTACATTGAACTCCCCGAAGAGGGCGATGTCGTCGGCGACATGGGCGAATTCGCTGTGGTTGAATCCGTTAAATCGGCCTCTCCCATCTTCGCCCCGCTCGCAGGTACCATCACCGCCGTCAACATGGAGTTGGAAGACGCTCCTGAACTCATGAACTCCTCTCCCTACGGCGATGGTTGGATCGTGAAAATGACCCTTGACAACCCCGGTGCTGTGTCCGGACTGATGGACGCTGCCGCCTACAAAGCTGAAATCGGCGAGTGAGTCCGTTGTCGGCCGCCCCGTGGACACTCTACGTGGACGGGTCGTGCCTTGGCAACCAAAACGTGGATGCTTCAACTCCAGCCTCGTGGGGCTTGGTCGTCGTCGTGGGTGATTCTGGTTTGGGCAAAGGTTCCGGTGAATTGCACCACGAAGAAGCAGGGCCGGTCATCACCACGCCTGGCCAAGACGGTTTCATCGGTGCCGAAGTTGGCTCAAACAACACGGCTGAATTGAGCGGTTTCGCCGCTGCGCTTCGATGGTTATTGATGGAGGGCGGGGATGAGGCGGCGACCATCCGAGCCGACTCCACCTACGCCGGTAACCTCGCCAGTGGCGTTTGGAAAGCCAAAGCAAATCGGGAATTGGTGGCGCACGTTCAGGCGCTTTGGGCCGAGGTTGCAAGCCTGCGCCCGCTATCATGGTCGCACGTCAAGGCACACCGAGGCCACCGATGGAACGAGCGGGCGGACCACTTGGCGGCGCGCCACGCCAACGGTGAACTGCCCGAACCGCTGACCTTCTGGAAGCCCGGTCAACGCTAATCATCTAGACGCTGTTCCAACCAAGCCCGCATATCATCGCTGTAATCAGCGCGCCGGAGAGCGTGGTCAACCTGCGCTTTCAGCCAAAGCAGAGGGGCCCCTGAATCGTACCATTGCGTTTGGTCAAGAACAACCCCGTAAAGCGCGCCTTCCTTCATCCAATGTTGCTGTAAGGCGATGCTCTGCAAATCCCCGTGGTCTTCGTAGGTGTAGGTCTTCAGCAGGGCCTGGGTGTTGGCCGGGAACACGTAACGACCGCACAAGGCCAGACGGCTTGGAGCGTCTTCTGGCGAGGGTTTCTCGGTCATGGAAACAATACGCTGGCCGTCCATGCCCACGATGCCGTACTTCTGGACGTCGTCTTCAGCCACCTCCATGAGGCCCACCGTGGCTTCGCCGTGGCGCACATAGGCCTCGACCAAACGCTTGGATGCGGTGGATGGAGCATAGGCTTCAACCGAAGCGTGCGTGTCCATCAGCAGGTTGTCACCGAGCATAACAAGAAAGGGGCCATCAATCGCATCGAGCGCTGCTTCAATGGCGTTTCCAACACCTTTCGGCTCGTGTTGAATGTGAACATGAACCTCGAGACCATCGGTGGCGTGAAAGAGCGTTTCATCCAAATGCGCTTGCAGAGCATGGAGTTCGCGACGGTCGCTGAGCCAAGGTGCGAAGGATTTGGTGGGCGAGACCACCACATGAAGGCGTTCGATGTTGGCTTCCTTGGCTTCCATGACGAGATGGGTCAGCAGCGGAACATCGACCAGTGGTAGCGATTCTTTGGGTGAAAAGGCGCTGGTGGGAAACATGCGTGTGCCCAGACCGGCCGCTACCAACACGGCGTCGCGAACCACGTCCATGAACTCCCTGAGGAGGCACAGGCTTTCAAGCGTGAGGCTCCTGCACCGCATCATGGACCGAAAAGCAACGCTGGGCCTGCTGGCAGCGGGCGTTGTGCTCGTCGGTCAAAGTTTCACCACGCTTGCTCCTGCTGGGCCGTGGGATTCGCCTTCCTTCACCCGCGGCGTGCTTGGCCTTCTTGGTCTGGTTTTGCTCTACCTTGCATGGTTCAAGCAAACATTCGGTTTCATCGGCGTGGCGCCCACGGTCAACCGCTGGCGGTCGCCGGAAACGTCCTGGCTGAAGGTCGTGGTGTTCGGTTTGGTCTGTTTGGTGGCAACCCGTGCCATTCGCTTGGTCGACGGCGACGGGTTCGTGCCAGAACCCGCAGGGTTGT
Organism: uncultured euryarchaeote; assembly: GCA_937881505.1. GTDB lineage: Archaea > Thermoplasmatota > Poseidoniia > Poseidoniales > Poseidoniaceae > Poseidonia. The sequence continues at coordinate 2,188 of CALGEM010000348.1, read as the reverse complement.
TATTGACCCTCGTCGGCGTGTTGGCGCTCATGAACGGGGGCTATGTTTGGCTCATCACCTCAGGCCCATTGGCCGATGAGGAAGAGTGAATTCAGTCATTGAGTGAACGAAGGGCATCGTCCAAATCTGGCAGCGATTCGGGCGCTTGCATCTGCGAAACATGAACCGGGCGCTCGTCAACGGTGGGCTGGTCGCCCGTTCCAGCCAACCAAGCCTTCCATGCGTCGCAGCGTTCTGGACGACGGAGCGTCAAGGGCTCCCAGAGCGGTTCGAGGTCAGCACCGGCTTCGTCCAGGGCTTTGACCTGTGAAGCGAAGTGGTCAGGCGCCACTTCTTCCATGCGCAAGAGCAGTTCCCGAAGACGGGTACGCACGACCTCATCACCGTCTTTCCACAGTTCGTGGAACAGGCCGCGCTGGTCGCTGGGGTCGAATTCGATGTATTCTCGGAGGTTGGGCACGAGGTTGCGCCGAACGATGGCCAACGGGTGGTCAACCAGTTGGCGAAGGCGGTCCGCCCACTGTTCCTTGTCGAGGTATTTCACGTCGCCAACGGTCGCACTTGCAGCGGCCAACACGCCTTCGTCATCGGATTGTAACATGTCGTCAAGCAAGGGCAGAGCGTCCCAGGTCAAGCGACGAAAGAGGCGAGTCAACACGTCCGCCATGGCGCGACAAACCAACGTCTCGTCTCGCTCGTGCAGGCGGAGGGCCAGTTGGTGGCCAAAATCTCGGTCGGCCTCAATGGCTTTGGCGAGGCAGAGCGTGACCTTGTTGGCCACCTCGGCGACAGGGTCAGCAGCCCGGCGCAAGAGGATGTCTTTGAGGCCGAGCGGCTCGATGAGGGGTTGGCGTTCCAGCAGGAGTCGGACCCATTCAAGCAGGAGAAGGCGGCGGTCCAAGTCGCCTCCTTCAAGGCGCTCAAGAACCCAACGTGCGGCCTCAACACCGCGTTCGTGAGCGACCACGGTGCTCGACATGCGTGGAACCACAGCATGAGGATTCCAATCCATGTGCTGAGGGCCGGCATCGGGTTGGGTATGCCAAGTGCCCGGCCGTTCGGCGAGGGCGATGGATTCCACAAGGTGGTAGCCCTGATGGACAGGTTGGCCGTAAGGAACGGTGGCAAGGCCGTTGAGAAGAGCGATGCTCAACCACCATCGGTCGGTGTTGGGAGCGTGCGGGTCAAAGGCTTGGGCCAGCCAGTCGGTGGCGATGTGGAACAGCAGGCGATGGGCCACATCGTCCATTCGACGACTGAGCCATTTCTGGTGAATCTCAAACGGGTCGTCACTGAGGTTCATTCGGTGAGGCACGATCAAATCGACCACGGTGTTGAGGTGGCGGTCAAACATGCCGCGGTCTACGCTCAAAATACCGAGGCCTTCTTCGAACAACTTGTGAGGTGAAGTCGGAGGGATGGCTGGAAAATCGGGGTCGCTCATGGGCGGTTCTGGAAGGGGCCAAGCCTCGGTTCCACGCTCAAGTGCCTCAACCAAACCCGTTGCGACGCGCTCAAAGGCTTCGTCGGAAATCTTGGTTCGGCTCTTGCTCACGCTGTTCACCTCTTGGGCTCACCGTCGGTTCAACGGGGGACTCAGATGTCGAGTTCGATATTGAGGTTCTGAATCAGTTCCTTGTATCGGTTTCGAATGGTGACTTCGGTGACACCGGCCACTTCAGCGACCTCATGCTGGGTGCGGCGCTTTCCACACAACACCGAAGCGATGTAGATAATGGAGGCGGCGATACCGGTTGGTCCACGTCCGCTGGTCAGTTCCTTTTCCTGAGCGGCCTTGATGAGTTCGTACGCCTTGGCTTCAACGTCAGCGTCCAGTCCGAGTCCAGAACAGAATCGGGAGATGTAATCCTCTGGGCCGGTTGGCATGATCTTCATCTTCAATTCACGAACCATGAATCGGTAGGTTCGGCCGATTTCTTTGCGGCCGGTACGGGAGGCTTGGCCGATTTCGTCCAGCGTTCGTGGAACACCGCACTGACGGCAAGCGGCGTAGAGGGAAGCAGCGGCCACGCCCTCAATGGAGCGGCCACGAATCAAGCGCTTGTCGACGGCTTTCTTGTAGTTCACAGCGGCAGCCTCACGAACAGACTTCGGAAGTTCCAAACGGCTGGCCATGCGGTCGAGCTCGGCCAGTGCCATGGCGAGGTTGCGCTCGGTGGCGTTGCTG
>CALGEM010000347.1 GCA_937881505.1 uncultured euryarchaeote | reverse complement strand
GCGGTGTCGCTTCCTCCGGTGTTTGAGGCGGTGATGGTGTAAGCTGCAGAAGAGGTCACCGCTGTGGGTGTTCCGGAGATGGCACCAGTCGACGAGTCAAGTGATAGCCCAGTAGGGAGAGAAGGTGAAACCGACCAATTGGTGATGGTACCCCCGCTTGAGGTTGGAGTGACCGTCGTCATGGCCGTTCCGTTGGTTAGAGTGAACGAGTTGGGGCTGTAGGTCAGAGAGGAAGGAGCGATATCGTTGACTTCGATGGTCAAGGATGCCGTCGTGCTGCCGCCCGTGTTGCTGGCCGTGATCGTGTAGGTCGCAGACGAGGTGATAGCGGTCGGTGTTCCGCTGATAGCACCGGTCGAGGAGTCAAGGGAGAGACCAGATGGCAGAGATGGTGAAACCGACCACGAAGTAACCGCACCACCACTAACGGTGGGTGAAACCGTCGTCATGGCCGTACCCTTGGTCAGCGTGAACGAACTCGGGCTGTAGGTCAAGGAAGAGGGTGCGACATCGTTGACCACGATGGTGACAGTAGCGGTGTCGCTTCCTCCGGTGTTTGAGGCGGTGATGGTGTAAGCTGCAGAAGAGGACACCGATGTGGGTGTTCCGGAAATGGCACCGGTCGAGGAGTCAAGCGACAACCCTGCTGGGAGCGATGGGGATACCGACCAAGATGTGACCGTCCCACCGCTGGTGGTTGGCGTCACGGTCGTCATGGCCGTACCCTTGGTCAAGGTGAATGTGTTTGGACTGTAGGTCAAAGCCGATGGAGCCACATCGTTAACCACGATGGTGACATCAGCCGTGGTGCTTCCACCGGTATTGCTGGCAGTGATCGTGTAGGTGGCGGAAGAGGTGATGGCAGAAGGCGTCCCGCTGATGGCACCGGTTGAGGAATCAAGAGAAAGCCCGGTCGGAAGTGAAGGCGAGACGGCCCATGTGGTAATCGTACCACCGCTGGCGGTGGGAGTTACCGTGGTCATGGCCGTGCCCTTGGTCAGGGTGAATGAATTCGGGCTGTAAGTCAAAGACGAAGGAGCCACATCGTTGACCACGATGGTGACATCAGCGGTCGTACTGCCACCCGTATTGGTAGCCGTGACCGTGTAAGTGGCTGAGGAGGTGACCGCAGTGGGCGTTCCGCTGATGGCGCCCGTGGACGTGTCGAGCGACAATCCCGTTGGGAGGGAGGGTGAAACGGAATAGGAGGTGACCGTTCCACCGCTGTTGGTCGGGGTGACGGTGGTCATTGCCGTACCCTTGGTCAGGGTGAATGAGTTGGGGCTGTAGGTCAAGGACGAAGGGGCAACGTCGTTGACCACGATGGTGACATCGGCGGTCGTGCTGCCACC
>CALGEM010000346.1 GCA_937881505.1 uncultured euryarchaeote | reverse complement strand
CTTTGGGTGTCGCTCACGCCCTCAACTTGGCACGACCCTACAACGAAAACGCCCGATTGATGATCTATTTTTCCGATAACATCACGACCATTGAATTTGGTGAACTCGTAGCTGAATTCACGATAGCAAAAACCCCTCCGGGTTGCTTATTGATTGCCAGAGAAGAAAGCCATCCAGAAGCCTTTGGCGTCGCCGTTATGAACGATGAGGAGAAGATTTGCGACATCGTGGAGAAGCCTGCGAATCCGCCCTCGAACCTTGCTATCGGTGGCATTTACCTGTTTGACGAACGCTTCTGGGATTTCTTGGACACTGCCACCGCACAACAAGGGGATGCATTCTCCATCTCCGACATTACCCGCGTTTATGTCAAACAAGGTGAGGCTGAAGTGGTCTCGGTGGGTGAAGAGACATGGGTGGACTGCGGAACCCCCGATTCGCTTCTGCAAGCCTCCATAATGGCCAAAGAGGGAAAATTGAATCCGAACCCGCACCGTTGAAAAGGAGGCCATGGCATGAAAGTTGGAATCATTGGTGCGGGCATGGTCGGAGGCGCGATTGAACACTGCTTTGGTCACGCCCACGAACTCTTCGTTCACGACCCGGCTCGAGGAACATCGCTCAGCGATGTCATCGGCCATGTTGACATGGCTTACATCGCCGTTCCCACCCCGCCCCATCCTGAAACGGGGGCCTGTGATACGAGCATCGTCGAAGGGGTGCTGGATGCACTGCCCGATGGCTTCACCGCCGTCATCAAGAGTACCGTGGTTCCCGGAACGACACAAACGTACCACGAACGATATCCAAACCTGAAAATCGCCTATTCGCCTGAATTCTTGGTGGAACGACGCCGATTGGAGGACTTCGCCAATCAAGACATTCTGGTCGTGGGCACCCATCACAAGGACGTGGCTGAGCGGGTGTTTCAACACCACAAGGAAGCCGGTGTGATGCGTAATGAGCAATTCTTCCAAGTAACTCCGACACAAGCGGAGTTGGTGAAGTACACCAAGAACACCTTCTACGCTCTAAAGGTCATCTTTGCCAATCAAATGTACGATATTTGCCAGGAGATGGGTGAAGATTGGTATGCCATTCGAGACATCATCACGGCCGAACAAGCTCAACCCATCGGCCCTTCGCACCTTGACCCCATCTTTGGCCTGCGCAGAGGATTTGGTGGCAAATGCCTACCAAAGGACAGCGCCGCACTGGGCGTGTTGGCACATGAACTGGATGTCAAGTACGCCATCATGGACGCCATGCAGGCGGACAACGCTGTACTGCGTGAAATATTGACTGGTAAACCCAGTGACGTGGTTACCAATGACGACTAACACCTTCACCTGGCTCGATGAGCGGGTGCCGCGAGGTTCACTCATTCGCTTCAGCATGGCGGGTGGTTTCAACAGCGTCATCTTCTTGGTGTGGTGGACCTTACTCCTCGCAGCCTTTTCGGATGCAGATGTCCGAATCTTGTGGGGACTTTGTTGGGGTACAACCGGCGTGTTTGCCCACTTCGTCCACCGCTGGTTCACGTTTGACGACCGGAAACCCGTGTCGTGGACGCTGCCCACCGCCGTACCGGTCTACATCATCAGCTTGGTCGGCTCAAGTGCTTCCATCGGTTGGTTGACTGAAACCTTTCCAGAGGATGTCCGAATCCTTGGTATCGTGAATTTGCTCGGATGGGGCGTCATCGTGTGGTTAATGATGCGATTTTGGGTCTTTCAGTACGCCGCCGACCAAGAACAGACTTCTGCACCTACAGAGCATGCGTCTCCAGCACATCAAGAGGAATGATGTCAAGGGCGCGCTCGTGGGTCGCCTCCAAATCAACCGGGCAACCCATACCGGCGTTCACCGCCAACAACCATGTTCGAGCGCAAACGCACCAGGAATCGCCCGCCTTCAATCCAGGAAAATTGAATCGGGGCGCAGGCGTGATGAGGTCGTTACCCATGTCTTTAGCAAATTGGAGAAAATCGTCGGTCAAGACGCAACAGACGGTATGCGATCCACGGTCGCTGTCGTCGGTGTTGCAGCATCCATCTCTGTACCAGCCGGTGAGGGGCGATTCAGAACAGGATTCGAGTGTGGTTCCCAAGACATTCACGCTGGGGTGCATGGTTCAAACGAGTGGTGTGCGACCTATCAACGCTTGTTCGGTCAACTTCGCCGGCTGAAACCGCTTTTGACGCGCTGCCACCATGTGGTTTTGGGCGATGTTTCTGCTCGCCCAAGTAACACGTCGAGTTCACCTGCCCGTTCAAGATTGAGCAGGTCATCGAAACCGCCAATGTTGTGGCCGTTGATGATAATTTGAGGAACCGTTCGCGCCCCGGCGGTGGCTCGTGCATAGGCCCGTTGAACAGTCGGGTCCTTCTTGAGCCGGCGCTCTTTGTATGCGACCCGTTTGTTGTCCAGAAGTTGCTTTGCACGAACGCACGCAGCACAACCCCGGCCGGTCCAAACGACAACCTCCGGTTCCAGTTTGACCATGGCCTTCGGTCGTTGCGATGAGGTTTCAATATTGGGGGCATGACGGGGGTTTCATCCGTTGGGTTCATTGGGAAGAAGCGCGCAAAGGGTGTCAATGCTGCCCGACACGGTTCACAAACTCCCCCGAGAAGAACGCTTTGCCTACGCTCGCCTGCTGGCCTACATGGCTCGAATTGACAACGAATTAACCGTGGATGAAATGGCCATGTTTGAACAACGCCTCGGTACAGCACTGCTCTCACCCGGCCAACGTGAGTCCATTCGTGCAGCCCTCAAGAATCCACCAAGTTTGGAAGAATGCCTTGAAGACCTGTCGGGTGAAGCCGGTAGGCTTGCCCTCCGCGATGCGGTGATGATGGCCGCAGCCGACGGAACGGTGGACGAAGATGAGCGCGATGCTCTCGAGGAGATCTCTGAACATTTGGGCCTTAAGGAAGAAGCGGTGGAGGAACTCCTCAACTGGACCATCAAAGGTTACAAATGGATGAAAGAGGGATACGAACTCTTGGATACGCTTGAGGAATGAGCGCCCATGTTCCCCGATGGGATGATCCATCGTTCTTCGCAGGAACGAATGCGATATGCTCAGGTCTTGGTCTACATTGCGGCTGCAGATGGCGCTTTGGTCCGTGAAGAAATCGCCATGATCGAAGCGATGATGGGGAAGGCCATGATGCATCCCGAGTCAAGAATCACCGTCCGTACGGGATTTGAACAACCCATTCCTATCGAACAATCCATCGCGGACATCGACCCGGAGTTTGCCCAGGTCATGCTGCGCGACGCAGCCTTGGTCGCGGCGGTTGACGGCGCTTACGACCGGAAGGAACTTACCGCCCTTCGGAAGATTGCGAAAGTGGGCAAGGTCTCACCCGACCAACTTTCTGACCTGCTTGACTGGGTGGCAGAAGGGTGGAATTGGTTCGAGAAAGGTACGGAGATTTTGGTCAAATAATGGCCATTTTTCATCCCTTCGTGAAGAGACATCTTCAAAGAGAGAAAGCCGTCCCGTCGGTTTGGTGGGGACATTGCAAAACGGGGTTAGTGGATGGTATGCACGATTGGACCGATGTCTCGATAACCGCGAACAACAAATCGATATTTGGCTGAGCACATGGGAAAAGTCCCTGCGCTCTTTTCAGCCCATTGCGGCTCTGCTCCCCGAAGACTGGCCAACCCTTCCTGCCAACCTGTTGACCGACCCTGGCCATGTCCTTGACCACCTTCTCGCTCGCCATGACGCCGAGTCCGACGGTCGCTCTCCTCGGGGTGCCCACCCTACGCCCCCGCGCTTGGCTGATGCGGTGATTTGCTCGGAGATGAGGGACAACCTCGTGAACCCGAAAAAACCGGTCCAACAATCCAATTTCCTGATGAGCAATCTCCCCCCTGGTTTCCGCCAACATGTTGAGCAACTCAACCTCCCCAAAGCGACCCAAGACAGCGATGTTAACGACGACGATGAGCGAGAAGCGGTTGAACAAAACAAGCGAACCCTCAGCGGAATTCCTCTGCCCGTCGCCGATACCGCCGCTGGCGGCGGACTCTTCCACGCGCGCCTCATCAGGCGACACGCTGATGCTCACGAGGACGCCGATCCAGAGTTGCAAAAAGAAGACACTCGGCGCTTCTTTTCCAACATCCAACTTCTCGATGTTGACCCGCTCGTGGTCAAGAGCACCAAACTCCGCTTGCTGCTTGAATCCATTCGTCACGAACTCGTGAGTTTCGGACCCGAAACGCCCGGAAAAATCTCGCGAAAGGAAATGGAAGCCTTGCTTGATGAAGGCGTGAAGCAAGGCGATGCACTGCAAGGCGATTGGCCGTGGGCTTCAGCGCCCGAATTGGTGTTGACCAACCCGCCTTGGCTGCGAATCAAAGACCGCTTCCGAGGCATGGAAGACGGTAGTCAGTTGCGCAAGGAATTGGGCGAGCGCCTGCGAAGTCTGACCGATAACGGCGTGCCTCGCTTCTCCACCATGCGAGGTAACGTCAACCTCTACCGACTCTTCATTGAGCGCAGTCTTCAAATTTTGAAGGACGGCGGTCGCCTCCGCATCATCGCTCCCGACAGCCTCCTTCGAGAACAATCCTCCCACCCGCTCCGAGAACTGCTCGTGAAGCACCACGGCTGGACCCATGCATGGGCCATCGAGGAAGCCAACCTCTTGTTCCCGGGCATGACCCAAGGCGTGGTCGTGCTCGGCATCACGGCCAACGGTGAAGCCCCCGTGCTCAACCTGCACGGGCCCATCACGCGGGCCGACCTACGCCGTGAAGGCGAAGGCCTCTCCTCCCGTGTTCCCGTCTTTCAATTGAACGAAGAGCGATGGACGTCGTGGGCACGGGAGACATGGGCCGTACCACGACTGCCCCGAGACCGTGTTGAGCGCGCCCACACCCTCAAGGTGCTGGACCGTCTTGCCAAGCTCCCTCGCCTGAGCGATGAAGAGCACCCTTTGACCCCCTGCCGTCTACCGTAGCATCGAGATCGTATGAGTCAACACCACCGCAACCCATCTCGGCATTAGGTGCAACGCGCTTGCCCCTTACAGTTGTGTTCTTATTACGCAACTCAATAGGTGGCATCCAAGCAACTTTAAACCTGCCATTAGGATCTGGCGTGAAGATCACCTCTGTATCCTGTACTCCACCCTTCCAGATAAAGTTGCCTACAACGACAGGATTAGGAAACAACTCTTCGTTGTGTTCTATCTGCTCGTAGATCTTACCAATGTTAAATACGCTACCCTCTATGCTGTCCCTGAAGGCCTCATCAGCTGTAAATGGAAACTGACGAATGACCTCGTTCATCTCTGAAGCATTGTGCTTCAGTGACGATCTTTCGTTTTTGAGGTACGTCTTCGCTCCGATATCAATAGTATCACCATCAAGACCAGATA
>CALGEM010000345.1 GCA_937881505.1 uncultured euryarchaeote | reverse complement strand
TGCAATCGTCACCGAATTGAAGTCGCTCGCTGCCAGTTTCAAGTCCCAATCTGCAGAAGCCCCTGCAGAGGAAACGGAAGTTGCGGAATCGGTAGCTGATGCCTCGGACAGTCTCGCTCGAGTTCGAGGAAAAATCGACCGTGTTGACGAACTGCTCAACCGCTTGAACGGATGATTCAGTGCTGTTGTGCGTAGAAGTTCTGAATCACAGACGTCACCGTTTGGATATCAGAAATGCCTCGCTGGCAAAGGTCCTCAATGATGGCTTGTCGCTGAGAGACATGGCGCTCAAACACATCAGGCGTCACACCAGCAGCGTTGCAAATGGTTTCTCGGAGTTTGGAGGGGATACCTGTTTCTTCGATTTGGTCGGTGGCAGCGTTGTACTTCCAGATGGCGTTTAGACGAGGCTTATCGCCTTCCATACCCGCAATTTCAGCCACTTCAGTGATTTTACGGGCCGTTTTTCCGTTAACGTGAAGCCGGGCTTGAATGATGATGAGGTCAAGACCGCTCAGCATGATGGGTGGCACGCTCATCGGTGGGTTGATCATTCGGGTCACCGTTTCCTGCGCCGTGTTGGCGTGGAGTGAACCAAAGGAACCGTCGTGCCCGGTGTTCATGGCGGTGAGCAACGTTGCACACTCCGGTCCACGAACTTCACCGACGATGATGCGGTCAGGTCGCATACGAAGGCTTGACTTGAGACAGTCGTTCATGTCAACTTCTGGCGTCCCATCGGGGCGCTCTCGGCGGGTCTCCATGCGCAGCCAGTGGTCGTGATAGACTTGCAATTCAGCGGTGTCTTCAACCGTCAAGAGGCGACGAGACCATGGGATATACATGCCCAAGCAATTCAGAGTGGTGGTTTTACCAGAACCGGTTCCGCCAGCGATAACAAAGTTGGCAGGGCGGCTGTCAAGGCCTTCAATCCAGACCCACATCATGGCAGCCAAACGAGAATTGACGGTTCCAAAGTTCACCAGGTCAATCATCGTGAGCGGGTCCTCCTTGAACTTACGAATGGTCAGCGTGGGACCGTCGGGTGAAACAGGGGGAATGGTACCGTTCACACGAGAACCGTCCGGAAGACGGCCGTCAAAGATGGGCACAAGGCCTGGACCATCGCCCAACGGCACGTTGGTGAATGAGGCGATGTTCTTGGCGATTTGAAGACCCGATTCATCGTCAATCCAGATGTTGGTTCGACACATGCCGTGGTTGCGGTGTGCAACCTTGACACATTGGGTCCCTCCGTTGTACATCACTTCTTCAAGCGCATCGTCTTCAAACAGAGCAGCAAGGTCACCGTATGGGTTGGCTTGGATGTCGCCATCGACGTGGTATATTGGAGATGGATGATTTGCTTCGGTGTAAATGGTCACTCGTCCGTATTGTTCCAAGATTTGTTCTGACATTCGTTAACCCCCAACGGCTTTGACGGCTCCAAGATAGAGCCCCATGGAGATGGCCATCCACATGGGAAGCCACCACAACGTGTCCCTGAGACGACCCATCATTCGTCCGGAAACGCTCACCCCAACTGCGGATGCAGCGGCGAAGAAGAGACTGAAAGTTTGGTTGAAAGCCGTGATTTGGAAGCCTTTGCTGGCAGGTGCAAAAAGCCCCACAATGAAGGCGATGAGTACAGGTAAGCCAACGCTAACAAAGATGATGATGAGCATGCCACGGCCGGAGAGCTCGGTTTCTCGTTGGTTCATCAAATCGTTGAGACGTTCGTAGTCACGGCTCAAGTCGCTCAAAATATCACGTAGCCCAGAGTCTTGCTGGATGGCTGTCTCAATCAACATCATGACCCGCTGCACTTGACTCGACCGAGTTTTGGCAGCGAAGGCTGTGAGACTCGCTTCAAACGAAGATGCATGGGCTTCCTTTAGGGTCTCTGAAAGCAGAGAGGCCAGAAGTCCGTCGTTGGATTCGGATTGCTCCATCATGGCTTCTTGCAAACCTCGGCCAGCACCAACGGAATCCGAGAGTGCCTCAAGGAACGTCGGTAGTGCATTTTCAATGGCACGGCGGCGGCGGCGCTCCAACATTGGTGGTATGCCGCCACCGATGCAAGCAACGGCGATGACAGCCAAGTAAAGGAGGAGCGGCGAGTCATTGAAGGATTCGAGGAAACCAAAAATCATCTGTTCACCTCACAATCCCGGGTCCTTTGTGTGCGCTTTGAGCCCGATCAGCGCCATGCCGACCAGTGTCATGAGCAAACCCATGTTCACGACGCTGTTAATCACCGCCGAGTCTGGAAGGGACATGAAGGCTCCCAGGTCGCCTGACATCAATTGGGGAACCAAGCCGACAATGGCCAGAATAATCGGGCCAATCATGCCTATAGAAAGGAGTGTCTCGGGCACACCACCGAGGGCTTCAATGTATTTTTCAACCTCTTCAGTCCGGTCTTCCTCCATCCTAGCGCCCTGTTTTTTCAGCGTTTCAACCAGGTCCGTGTTTTGCGTCACGTTGGTGTAGAGGGTGTTGAGAAGACGCTTGTAGCCAGCGGATTGAGCTGTTTTCATCATGCTCTTCAACTCCTTGTCAAGACCGCCACCTGTCCCTTTTCGCAGGCGATTCATCATTGAGGAGAAATCTTCTGAGATGATGCCATAGCCACCCCGTCCGATGGTGTGGAGGGCTGCTTCCAAACCAACACCAGAGGACATCAGCACGTCCATCGTACGAATCACATAGAGGAGTTCTCGCTTTTCCTCCAGTTCACGCACGACTTGCACCTCCTCAAATCACGTCTTCAAGCAGTTCAAAGTGGAAACTCTCGTTGGAGCTGTCGTATTCCATGACGGCGAAGATCACCTTCACATCCCGCTCTTCAAAGGGGTCGTGGATGTAGGGTTGGCCCGTTCGGAACATGGCCACGATTCGCTTGTATTCATCGATGGTCAATTCACCACGGATGGTGTACATGGTCGACTCGGAACCTTCGTCATGCAGGTCATCACCTTCTTGGCCTCGGACAACCGTTCGTGTCAGTCGGCGTGTCATTCGCACCTTGATATCCGCATTTGCAATTCGAACCCAATCGGAACTTGAAGTGCCCGTTGCAGGGCGAATAAAGAAATCCATTCCAGCCATGTCTGACCCCTGTTTCCTCCACAGCGTGAGAAGAACTTGAATGTGTTGGAGGGGAATTATTCATTCGTGGCGAGTCTGAACCAGCCAAACCTTGGCTCATCAAGGGTTCCACCGTCTAGCATCTCTTCCAATTTGGCTTCAGCGACCTCCCTGACAAAACCCCGAGCTACGGCGTTTTTCAACAGCGTGTCAAAGGTTACGCCCTCGCCCTGGTCCAAATGCCCAATCGCCTGGAGTAAAAATGCCTGAACATCTTGGCCGCCTTCCGAAGCGGACTCCGATGGCTCATCGGGTAGAGACATGACCGGTGGCGGTGTGGTCGCAGCCTCAATTCGACCTTCGGCAATATCGAGGGCCTGCATCAAGTTGAGTTTGAAAGGCTCAAGATCAACTTCGCCGTAGTGGTTTCGTGCAGCGAGCAGGCTGGCAGGTAGTTCGGCCCGTGCATATGCATCGAGCGTGGGCTCAACCTCCAAGGAGGACGTGAACTGATTCATGCGAGCCATCGTCGCTTCGCAGGCATCCAACAACCAGTTGGCGTAGACTTCTCGCTTGACAACACATGCCTCCTCAGGTCGCAGTGAAGTGTAGACTGCGCCCTCGTCGGTTTGATACCAACGGGTCTTGGAGGTCATCATGACCAAGAGCGGTTCGCCATCGTTGAGGCGTTCGGTCCACTGATGGGCCAGCTCCTGCATCATCTCCGAATTGTATTCACCAATTGAGAAGTAGTGAAGTCCAGTAGGATCTCGTAGTTGGCCCTGGTAAAGCGACGAACCGTTGCTGGTTTCACGCAACTCCAAGCGCTCGAGCAATCCTGCTGCAACAATTCGGTTGACTTTAGCACCGAGTTTTGTTATGACAAAGGACGGGTCGTATTCGCCTGAGCCCTTCTCGTGAAGGGTGGCGCTTCCAAATTCAGAAGCAAGGAGCAAATGAGCGGGTTGTCGGGCGATTCTTGCACGTTCCATCATGCCCACCCCCATTGCGTCCGTAGTTCAGAAGCCCGCATTTGGGCGTCGTGTTGTTCAATTTCAAAGCCATCTGCCAACACCATCGCACCTTGGTCATCCACAATACTGCGCCCTGAAACGCTCACACGGCGCCCGAGCAGGCGTTCGCGAACCAATTGGACGAACCCGAGGTCGCCGAGTTCCTCGACCTTGGCCTTCATTTCCTCGTGGGTCATTTCAAGGGCCGCGAGGGTCGCCTCTTTGTTCACGAGTACGGCGGCTGTGACGCCATCGTTATCCATGACCATTCGGAGTCGAATGTCCTCGTTTCCTTCGTTTGCGCCATGGTCAAAACACGCTCCATCACGCAAGACTCGACGACATTCAGTGCAACGGAGAATGAAACCAGAATCCTCTCGGACGCTGACCAGCATGCCTCCCGTTTTCATCCCAACGCGGCTTGGCCCAGCGACAACAGCAGTCAGTGGAACATCAACGGAGTGGTTGGTGAGGTCCATGCTTTCGTCCCACGGTGGAGATTCGAGGACCGTCAACTGGTCGGCCTTGTCGACGGTGATGTCTGGAATCCCTTGCCAAGCCCGAACCCGTGCTCCTCGGATTTCCAAGGTGACCGGTAGGTCGCCTTCATCAAAGGGAAGAGCATCCCAAATACTGATTCTGCAACGTCCCGTGGGGTCTGCAATTTGACCGGACCACAAGAATTTCTCTTCACCATCTCGCTCAAAGGTTCGCTTCATAATGTCCGTGATTTGAACAACAGCATCCACATCACGAGAACCGTCCCGAAGGTTTGCGATGTTCGTTTTGGTGCTCTGAGCCAAGGTTTCAAGGTCGGCAAAGTTGGTGTCGTGGAAGACCTCAATGCGAGTGGTTCGCCCAAAGTTCAACTCAGGCGTGTCCCTGAAACTCCGAACTTGAGCGCCATCGATTTTCAGTAGTGTACCAACTTCATGTTCGAAGGGTTCCCAAGAGAGGAATCCAATGGTTCCCGTGTCATCGGCGAGACGACCACGGACGACGTCAATGGAACCCGAACCGTCCTTTCTGTGGATTTGGTCGGGCCGACTTGCGAGAACGCGCCCAACAACGCAGATGTAGCCTTCCTTTGGAATGGCATCAATGTCAATGGGGTCATTTGAAGCAACAGGAGTTGCAACGCCTTCTTTGAGGACGACGATACGCGTTGATTGATTGATGTTCAAGGACATCTTTCCATTGTATTCGTTCACGCTGGCACCCTCGATGCGAACGATACTCCCCGAGGCGAGATTCGCATGAGGCCCCCAGTCTTTGTAGTCCCAGCGAGTGCGTTGGCCGTTTTCT
>CALGEM010000344.1 GCA_937881505.1 uncultured euryarchaeote | reverse complement strand
CTCTGCCAAGCGCATCATGCCCTCAACCGGTGGTTCATGCGGTTTGAACAGGGATTGAACTCTGGATTTGGCCTCATCATCGAGTTCATTCCACCATCCAAGGGTGGTGTTGTTGTCGTGTGTGCCCGTGTAGACCACCTGGTCGCTTTGAATGGAATGTGGATGATGCGGGTTGTTTTCGGGCTCACCATGAAATCCAAAATGCATGACGGCCATGCCGCACAACTGATGTCGCTTGCGAAGTTCAATCACTTCGGGAGGGATGATACCCAAGTCTTCGGCGAGAATTTCTCCCCTGCCCTGGGCGAGCGGAAGAAGCACTTCAAGCAACTCATCGCCCGGCCCCTCTTGCCAAAAGCCTCGACGGGCGTCCTCGTCATCCACGGGTACAGCCCAGTTGGAGTGCAAACCTCGGAAGTGGTCAATTCGAACCACATCAAATAAACGGAACATGCGCTGCATTCGCTGTTTCCACCACGACCATTCCTCGCTGCGATGCGCCTCCCAATCGTAGAGCACCGTCCCCCATTTTTGTCCGCCTTCGCTGAAATAATCCGGCGGCACGCCTGCAACATGTCTCGGCCAACCGTTTTCGTCAAGTTGGAACAGAGTTCGGTGTGCCCATACATCGGCTGAATCGTGAGCGATGAAAATGGGGATGTCACCGATGAGGGAGATACCATATTCCTTGGCCCTGGATGCGAGTTGACGCCATGCGGCCATGAAGCGCTGCTGTTGTCGTTGGTGTGCCTTCGCCGCTTCACGGTATGTTTCCAAAGCCTCAGGATGGCGATTTCTCAGAGGCAAGGGCCATGTGAACCATGGCTGGTGGCCATGGTCTTCTTTGATCGCAGCGTAGAGGGCCCAATCTTCCAACCACCCTTCATCTTCTTCCATGTCTTGCGCCTCATCACTTTGCATGAGTTCGGGCCATGCGGCAAACGCAGAGGGGGAGGCGTAGGGGGAGCCGTACTCGTCGGGCGGCGTGAGTGGGAGCATTTGCCACGCAGTGTAGCCGTGATGCTCGAGCCACTGTAAAAAGCGGAGTGCACCCTTGAGGGAGACCTCCGGAAGCGAGGTCAGGTGGCACAGCACACCTTTCCCTTGCATGGTTGCTAAGAAGCGATAAAGCCTTTCAATCTATCATGCCACGCGGAAGCAATGCGAGCAAAGGCTGCGTTCCTGATGTTGTTATTTTTTTCATCGCTTTTTGCTGGTTTTGTCCAGGGCGAAACTCCGGATGACATCGTCATCGACGGTGACTACACCGATTGGTCGGCTGATTCCTTCATGGGCAGCGACAGCAACGGCATCGATTTCAGACTGACTTGGAACGAAACACATCTGTTTGTTGGCTGGGACGGAACGGATTGGAAATCCACCGAAGAAGGGGCGGACCTCTTCATCTACCTCAACACCTCAACAGGTGGCTCGGTCCTTGCGCGGGATTGGGGTTTTGCCCACACGCTCCCCTTCGCTGCTGACCATGGCTTTGTGCTAGAGGACGACACCTACTACCAACACATCGCTCACGATGGCAGCGCTTGGTCGGACCAGTCCACCGAGGTGGGCTTGTACGCCGGCTGGTCGGACAATCAGGCCACTGAAATAGCTCTTCCGTGGGCGGCCATGGGTTCACCCTCATCGTTTGACATCCTGGTCTACGCCCAGTGGCAGGACGCAGGGAATGTTTGGGCATCCTTCCCACAGCAGAATCCTGCCAGCAACAACGGCGCAGAGACCTTCACCCATGCTTGGCACGCCGAGAACATCTCAAACGCCACGGCTCCAAACACGTTGCCCATTATTGAATCAGGAGGCGTTGACAAGGTTGACGATGCCTTGAACCTCGCCATTGTGTTCCACCAACATCAACCGTATTACAAGAACAAGTTGACCGGCATGTACGAGATGCCCTGGGTTCGTGTCCACGCCATGACCGAGTATGTTGATTCGCCCGGCATCTTGGCGCAAACCGATACCAAGGTTACCTACAATCTGGTGCCTTCGTTCATTGAGCAGCTCGTCGATTACAATCTGAACGAGACGCTCGACGTGCACACCGATATCGCCAAGCGTTCATGGAGTGAAGGCGGTTATCCAAACGCCACCGCATTGGAACTTCACACGATGCAATTCCAATCCTTCTGGAACAGCGGTTGGATTTACAACGTCTCGCAGAGCGATGAAAAATTGGGTTGGCTCTATCCTTCCAGCGCTCGGTACAAGCAACTCTACGATATGACGCTCCACAACCTCAAACCGGACACCATCATGGACGACGAGTTGCTCGCACCGCAGGATTTCCTCGACCTGCAGGTCTTGTGGTACCTCTACCAGTTCTCTCCCGATTATGTGCAAGGCGATTACAATGCCAACCACCGGGACGACGGCCTCATCGCCTTGTTCATGCAGGACGGAAATTATTCCTTGAGCGACTTGACGTATGTCCTTGATGCTCAGCACGACCATATGGGCAATGTCATGCCGATGTACAGTGAACTGGCTGCAAGCGGGCAAGTAGAATTGACCACCACGCCCTACTACCACCCCATCATGCCGCTCTTGATGATGGACGGATGGACCATGGAAGACGGCATTCGTGTCAACAAAGAAGCCTGGCCAGAAGATGTTGAAAACCACCTTGTCACGGGCATGGACCTCTTCGAGCAACAACTCGGTTTCCGCCCTACGGGTATGTGGCCCAGTGAAGAAGCGGTTTCACCGGCCATGGTTGAACCCGTGACGGACGTGGGCATCCAATGGATGGTCACCGACGAGGAAATCCTGAAGCAATCCACCGACGAGAATGGAAATTTGGTTGATGTTGAGGACGCCGCCAACCTCGCTACGCCGTGGAAGGTCACCGGGGCTGAGGGCGGGGAAGTTGCAGTCATCTTCCGAGACCGCGTGATTTCCGACCGCATCGCCTTCCAATACGGGACGATGACACCTGAGGCGGCCGTTTCGGATTTCATTTCTTACCTTGACAACATTCGCCAACAATTGCTCGATGCGGGCGAAGACCCCTCCGAACATTTGCTCACCGTTGCACTTGACGGTGAGAATTGGATGTTCATGTCCGAGTTCCAACATCACGACAACGCTCGTCCCTTCATGGCCGAATGGTACGGTCGACTGGCCGAGCACCCCACCATCGTGACCACCACGCCGTCGGAATTCCTGACAAAAGAAACGACTTTACCTGAAATCCAAACGATCGGTACGGGTTCATGGATTGACGGAACGCTGCGAACTTGGGCCGGTGAAGAAGAGGAGAGCCTCGCTTGGCAGCGACTGGTCGAGGCCCGTCAAGCCCTCGTTGAATTTGAGGAAGGCCATCCCAACGACCCGGGTCTCTCAGCGGCATGGGAATCGCTCTACATCGCAGAAGGCAGCGACTGGTATTGGTGGTACGGCCTTGACCAAGACAGCGGTTATGATGAAAACTGGGACGTGCTGTTCAAAGTTCACCTTTCCAATATTTACCGCGCCATTAACCTCGACCTCCCGCCCTATCTGCAGGATTTGTGGACGAATCCAGCCGTGGCAGACCCTGCAGCGACCGGCATCGTTGAGCCGATGATCGACGGCATTGCGCTTCCTGGTGAATGGGACGGTGCAGCACGGTACGACGCGCCAGTCTCAGGCGGAGAGTTCGACATTGAATCGTTTTATTTCGGCTATGATGCATCCAATGTCTTCTTCCGTGTGGATGCAACGACCCTCGAAGATTTAGCAGAGGTTGACGCCAATGCACAGTACGCTTCGCCGGATTTGGCGATTTACTTCATGCAACCAAACGCCGTCAACTTCAACGAAGCGGAAACGAATTTCCGAACCTATTACGGAAACCAAATCCTTGGCTTCCCTTCAAAGTACATGGTCGCCTTTGATTTCGATACCGTTCGAGAGGATGGGCGAGCGAAGTGGAATTTGTTCAGTGCCCAAGGAAAGGTCGGCGACCAAGAACGCTGGGTTCTCTCGGGAAGCTCCAATCTCGGTGGTTGCGCCGTGGACGACGTCTATGAATTCGCTATTCCGTGGGCCGATATCGGTCTTGCACCTCGTTATTCAACCCGTGTGAAGGTCGTCACCTCTTGGCGAGATTCCCTTTCATACGGTGATGGAATTGACGCTGAAATGGCGCCGCCAGCACCGGCAGAAATGGTCTTGCCAGACCTTGAGGAGTGGGTGACGCTGCTGGAGTTGGACGATGCTTTGGGCGACGAAACGGGTGACGGAGACTACGTCTATCCGTTGGCGACCGATTTCAACACGCCCAACGGTGGAGGCCTTTGGGACGCCACCCACCTGACCGTGCGCCAAAGTGCTTGGAACGCACAATTTATTCTCACGATGAGTGAGATGACCGATATTTGGGGTCTTGCGAACGGCTTCAGTCATCAAATCGTTCAGATATACGTGGACCAGGGTGAAACCTCCTATGGGCGTACCTCGATGCTCACCGGTGCCAATGCAGAAGTGCATCCCGATTGGGCGTGGGAAGTGGCCATCAGCGGTACAGGCGAGCCGGGCGCGGTGCAGGCCGTACAGGCTGAGACCGGGAGCGCTTCGGCTCGCGGTATCGATGTCAGCGGCGATGTGGATGCGAAAACCATCACTTTCACCGTCAGCAAGGATGTTATCGGCTCGGATATTCCGAACTATCGCTACATCATCGTCATCGGTAGCCAAGACGGGTTTGGCACAGGAAAGTGGCGAGACGTGATGGAGGAACCCGCGACGTGGACGCTTGGCGGTGGAGCCAACCCTGCGCCGGATGACGGCATTGATTACGACCCGAACATCATTGATGTCATCCTGGATGGTGAAGGCCAAACTGCCATGCTCTCGAGTTATGATGTGGCAGGCCATACGTATGCGCAATTGACCGGCTTTGAAATGCCGGAAGTACCGCAACAAATCTTCGGAGCTTCGGTGGACACGATCACTTCAGGTTCTGCGGTTCTCACATGGTCGACCACGGTGGCAGAAGCGACGGCGGTTGAAGTCGTGCTTGCAGGTGAGGAAGCAACAGGTGGCGATGAGGCCCGAACATGGACGGCATCGGCGACCGACCACGCCATGACCCTAACAGGATTGGAGGCTAACACGAGTTATGTCGCTTACATCTCGGCGAACGAAACCGATGATGTCGCGCTTTCCTTCACCACGAGTAGCGTGGTGGATGAAACACCACCCGATGTCTTGAATCTGGCTGCTGAAGTGTTGGAGGACGGTCGGGTCACCATCACATGGTACACCTCAGAAAGCGCCACTGAATCCATTCTCCTCAACGGAGCCTCGGTCCATGAAGACGTTTTCGCTACCAAGAAGAATCACGCCTTTACCACAGAAGTTCTTGCTGATGGAACCTACAGTGTTGAGGTCAGCAGTGCTGATGCATCCGGAAACAGCAACAGCAGTTCGGTCTCGTTCACAGTTTCAGCAGGAGCCGAGGTCAACGGTCCCACTGTTGGCGATGATGGCTCGACAGATGATGGTTCGGATACCGGTTCTGAGGTCTCGAACACCACCCTTCAACTGGTCGCTTTGGTCGTCTTGGTCCTCGTTCTCCTCGCTTTCCTGCGTGTGCGTGGACACGAACCCAACGAAGACGACCCGTGGTCGTGAAGTTCGTCTCAAGCGAACGGAATTGAGATGGATTTGTGGCTCTTGAGATTGATGATGGTCAGCATGCAGGGTTTGGGCTGGAAGCCCAACATGCGCTGATACGAGGTCTGGTCTTGCCACGTGCTGGAGCAGACCAAGGTGGTGCCTCTGAAATCCAGACATTCATGACCGTGAACGTGCCCGGTGACAAAGATGTCTGGGACTTCACGAATGACCAAACCGTCCTCCGGTTCGGGTGATAGCGGGGTCTTCCCGCCCCATTGTGGCGCAAGGTGGCGTCGTCGCAGCATCTCGCGCATGGCTTCCACCGGGTCGGCGTAGGTGA
>CALGEM010000343.1 GCA_937881505.1 uncultured euryarchaeote | reverse complement strand
AATGAGGCCAATCTTTTCTTGATCCCGGCCTTCAGAGATGTTGGGGACACATTCAACCAGTTGAGAAACCATGCCTCGTGGCAAGGCCTTGGGTCTTTGAATGTTCTTTGCCGAATCTCACGAATACAGTGCTTCGGGGGACCGAACACTCGTGCCTTGCGCCCTTTTCTTGTCCAAACGAGAGATCGCGTCCATCATGTCTTGGCTTGAAACAGAAGAACGTTCATCTCGAATGGCAATCATGCCTGCTTCAACACAGGTTGCTTTGAGTTCAGCACCGGAATAACCCTTCGTGCGGTCAACAATACGACCAATGTTGATTTTCTTTGTGTTCATATTGCTAAGGTGAACGGACAGAATGGCCTTTCTCGACGCATCATCGGGAATCGGAATCTCAATCACTCTATCAAACCGTCCGGGCCTTAGAAGAGCATCATCGAGGATGTCGGGGCGGTTGGTGGCCGCGATGATCTTGACATCTTGAAGCGCATCAAACCCGTCCAATTCTGCAAGCAATTGCATCAATGTTCGCTGAACTTCACGGTCACCGCTGGTGGAACCATCAAGTCGTTTGGCACCAATTGCATCTATTTCATCGAGGAAAATGACGCTTGGGGCCTTTTCTTTCGCAAGAGAAAACAATTCGCGGACCATTCGACCACCTTCGCCAATGTACTTTTGGGCGAGTTCACTTCCAACCATTCGGATAAAAGTGGCCTCGGTGTGATTGGCCACGGCCTTTGCCAGGAGCGTTTTGCCACAACCAGGCGGCCCGACGAGGAGAACGCCCTTTGGCGGTACAATACCGACCTTCTCGAACAATTCTGGTTTAACAAGCGGCAATTCAATGGCCTCCCTAACAGATTCAACTTGCTCATCAAGACCGGCAACATCTGCGTAGGTGATGGTTGGTTTTTCCACCATTTCAGCCCCACTGACCATTGGGTCCCATGCTTCGTGCAGGAGTTCAACAACCGACAAACTGTCTTGATTCAAGGCAACCCGTGTGCCTGGTTTGAGTTTATCAGGGTCAAGGCGCTGGTTAAGCGATACTTGGAATACCGTGCCGTTTGATGAACGGACGATGGCGCGCTCATGGTCGAGAATATCTTGGATGTGGCCTACGATGAGGGGTGGCATTTTCAACAAGTTGACATTTTCTTCAAGGCGCTCAATTTTCTTGCGAAGTGTACGCATTTCAGCTTCCAAACTGGTCCGTTCATTGATGAGTTGTTGCGTTTCTTCTCGAAGGTCGGAATACGCTTCTTCAAGGGAGCGGAGGTCATCATCCGCATTGTTTGGCATTTTACCATCGGTGCGTTCTACATCCGTACCCATGCCTATCATTTCAACCAAAAGCCGACTGTGTATAAGGTCTGTGTGGTTTGTGCCTGCATGTCGGCGACAACAAAGGGTTCAAAGAGCGTGACCAAGAGTTCAATGCCATGGGCGAATGTGAACTCTGTGGAGCAGTGAAGGTTGGTGTTAAACGGGTACCAACTGGAAAAACGGAAGTTGCTGCCTGTGCCCGCTGTATTGAGAAAATGAACCTTGCTCCTAAATCTGAGGCCCCTGGGTTGAAGCGCTCTCGTTCATTTGCATCCGCTCCATCGCCTCGGAAAAAGAAAAACGACATCATGACGCGTTCTGCAACGGAATTAGCGTCTGATTTTCACAAGCGTATTGCTAAAGCTCGCAGTGACCGCCAGTGGAGTCAGCAACAATTGGCAAAGAAAATGGCTGAAACGGTCAACATCATCAAAGCAGCAGAATCCGGCAAACATCCGACGGATGCCGTGGTGCGAAAATTTGAACGCGTCTTGAACATCAAGCTGATGGTTGAACGCACGGCTGAAGAATCCCGCCACGTCAATGCAGGACCATCGAGAGGCATGACATTTGGAGATTATCTCAACGATTTGAGGTGAAGGTTTGCGCCCCGTTTCCGTTCATGCCTTGTGGTTGGCTCAGGACGATCCAAAAAAGAACACGGCTGTCCTCGCATCAAAACGTGGCGATATGCGCCTCCACAAATCCATCAAAACCCTCCCCAAAAAAGGCATCATACTCGAACCACTGTGTGGTAAGGTCTTTGGGCCAGAAGACCACGCCCTTCTCAAGGAACAAAACGGTGCTTTGGTCGGGTTGGATTGTAGTTGGGCACATATCGAGACATCAGTTGAGGCCGTGATGAAACGAACTCGGTTACAACCTCGCATGCTCCCTCTCTTGCTCGCAGCGAATCCGGTCAACTGGGGGAAACCTGGTAAATTGACAACCGCAGAGGCAATGGCAGCCGTTCTCTATCTTGTTGGTTATCGTGAACAAGCGGAACAAATACTCGGTTCATTTCGATGGGGCCAACGTTTCTTTGAACTGAATAAGGAACCTCTTGATGCGTATTCAGAGGCAACATCCAGTCAAGAGTTGGTCGCTTTACAGTTTGATTTTTTCGACCTTGACCATCTCCGCGAGGGGGATGAAGAGGGATGAAGAACACATTGCGTCAGACTGTTCATCGCTTCAATGAGGGGGCTGTAACGCTTGACGCTGAAATCATCGCGTCCGAAAGCCTCGTTCACATCCATGTCAACGCGTCGCATGTGACGAGTTTGCTTGCATCACCAGATAATTTGGAAGACCTCGCTACTGGCCATTTGAGATGTGAATACGACCTTTATCCTCCTGCCGATGGACATCGTATTCGTATCGAGTCCGATGATGAAGAGTATCACATACATGTTGAGGTCCAGGGTGAATTTCTTCATTCATCTCGTAGCACCATCGTCACCACCTCATGCGGTGGATGTGAACAAGACCGATTGAGTACCCTTGTTGAACAAACACCTCCAGTTACTGCGCCTGCGCCAGTTTTTGATGTTCAAGAATTAATTAATTCCTTGGAAAACATGCGTTCTCAACAACCCGGTTTTGAGGCAACAGGCGGCATGCATGCAGCTGGGCTCATGTTCAACACCAAATCCGAACTTCTGATTCGCGAAGATATTGGTCGGCATAATGCCGTTGACAAAGTCATGGGTGCATGGTTGAAATCCAAAGAAGCAGGGCAACCTGTCGCCCTTCTCTTATCGGGTCGTTGCGGCTGGGACATCGTTGCAAAGTCGGCCCGTATGAACATACCAATCATTGCATCGATCGGCGCAGCTTCGAGTTTAGCCATCAAAACTGCACGTTCTTCGAACATGACCTTGGTCTCCTTTGCGAAGGGTGGCCGAGCAGTCGTAATAGGGCCTGTTGACGGAAGGATTCAGCGGAACCATTGAGAAGGGCGGCACACGCCATCAACATGGGGGGCTTACCATTCGTCCAGAACCACGTGCTCGAACGCCTCCCGATAGCGTGCGTTTGAAGTTGAAGAAGCCCAAGAAAAAAGCAGCAGGCATCCCTGCTGTTACATCATCAGCCATTCATGGTTTGTCAAAAATGGGCCCTGTGAAGACCATCAAAACGCTTCGGATGGTGAATCAAAAAGAAGGATTTGATTGTCCGGGTTGTGCTTGGCCCGACCCAGACCATCGTACCGCGTTTGAATTCTGTGAAAACGGTGCAAAAGCAGTTGCGGATGAAGCGATGAAAGCCAATGTGACGCCAGCCTATCTCGGTCAACATTCTGTTCAAAAACTCGCTGAAATGAGTGATTTTGAATTGAATAATCTTGGGCGGATCTCCCACCCGGTCTACTTGGCGCCCAATTCTTCAAGATACGAATCCATTTCTTGGGAAAACGCATTTGGAAAAATTGCATCGGCCTTGAAAGCATGTTCTTCGCCTGACAATGCCGTGTTCTACACCTCTGGCCGCACCAGCAATGAAGCCGCATTTCTCTACCAAGCCTTCGTTCGTGCTTTTGGGACCAATAACTTGCCAGACTGTTCAAACATGTGTCATGAGTCAAGCGGTAAGGGGCTCGGCCAAACCATTGGAATCGGAAAAGGCACTGTATCTCTTGATGATTTTCTTCATGCGGATACCATACTCGTCATTGGACAAAATCCAGGAACAAATCACCCCCGCATGCTGACCGCTCTTCGAGATGCGAAACGACAAGGAGCGCGAATCATCCACGTCAACCCTCTTCCCGAAGCAGGATTGACGAGATTTAAACATCCTCAAGATTACATGAAAGGAGATTTGCGAGCCACCACGCTGGCAGATATTCACCTCCCTGTCCGAATTGGAGGTGACGCTGCACTCATCAAGGGCCTCATCAAAATCCAATTGGAGGCGGGGGCCCTCGACCGTGAGTTCATCAACCAAAAAACGGATGGATTTGAGGCCATGGCCGAAGCTGCTAAGGACATATCCTGGGAGACGATTACAGCGGATTCCGGCCTCTCAGAGCACGACATTCGTATCGCCGGAAAAATGCTGGCCAATTCCAAAGCCACCATCGCTTGCTGGGCCATGGGATTAACACAACACCGAAACGGTGTGGCCGTGATTCAAGAAGTGGTCAATCTTCTGTTGATGAATGGCCATGTTGGTCGAAAAGGTGCAGGATTCTGCCCTGTACGAGGCCATTCAAACGTTCAGGGTGACCGAACGGTGGGGATTTGGGAGGCGCCAACAGAAGCCTTCCTTGACCGTATGGAAACAGGACTTGGGTTTGATTTGCCCCGTGACCATGGATACGATGTCGTTCACGCCATTGATGCCATGCAAGATGGAAAAGTGGATGTCTTCTTTTGCATGGGAGGTAATTTCCTATCGGCTACACCAGACACCGATTTGACGGCCAAAGCCATTCAAAAGATCGGCCTCACGGTTCAAGTTTCAACCAAATTAAATCGCTCGCACCTCATCACTGGAAAAGAAGCGTTGATTTTGCCGTGCCTTGGACGCACGGAGAGAGATATTCAATCCAAAGGTGAGCAGTTCGTCAGTGTTGAAAATTCAATGGGGCAGGTTCACCGGTCCATGGGTCGTTTACATCCTGCATCCCCTGACTTGCGAAGCGAGCCTTGGATTGTTGCCCAAATGGCTGCTGCAACCCTTGGCAATGAACACTTGGATTGGCTTGATTTGGTCTCAAATTATGACAATATTCGGTCCCTGATGGAACGATCGTTGAACGGCTTTGACAACTACAACGAGCGCGTACGCGAGCCCAACGGTTTTTCCCTCCCGAATCCTCCAAAGGATACGCAATCCTTCGCTACCGCAAACGGTCGCGCCCAATTTACTACACACGCATTGCCGGATGTTCAAATAGAAGATGACCAATATGTGTTGATGACCTTGCGAAGTCATGATCAGTACAACACCACCATCTATGGGTTAAACGACCGATACCGAGGCGTAAGCGGCCATCGAAGGGTGTTGTTCATGAACGCAAAAGACATGATTGAAAGAGGATGGAAATCTCGTCAGCGTGTGAACATCACCAGTCACTTCAACGACGAGGTTAGGCATTCAAATGATTGGCTCGTCGTACCTTATGAAATTCCACGCAGAAATCTAGCTGCCTACTTTCCTGAAGCCAATAGCTTGGTCCCTCTTCATTCCACAGCCGATATCTCCAACACACCAACTTCGAAATGGATTGTTTGTACACTCGCTGATTCCTCCATGCCCTTGGAGGAGGAGTGATGGCCTCCCGAACATATTCGCAATTGATTCGTGAGAATCGTGAGTTTCGACGACTGTGGATTGCTGCCGTCATATCGATGCTCGGAGAATGGTTCAACACCATTGCCTTGTTTTTCCTTATCCTTGAGTATACAGAAAGCGAATTTCTCCTTGGGCTGCTGTTCACCGTTCGTATGGCTGGATTTGCACTCCTCCAGCCCTTGATTGGCCTCATGGCGGACCGGTATAATCGGAAAATGCTCATGATTGTATCAAACCTCATGCAAGCGGTGCTGGCTTTGGTGTTCTTGTTGGTCAACGATGCCAGTGATATCGTGTGGATGATTGGTCTTTCTGGCGTCATGATGGTGCTGCACGGCGTTTACATGACGGCTGAACGCGCCTCGCTACCGAACGTGGTTTCTGAGGAGGACTTAGCCACAGCAAATGCCCTCGATGCCGCATCGTGGTCCACCGCCTTGTGCATCGGCGCCATGTTAGGTGGTGTGGTCGTCTCCATTTGGGGGACCAGTGCTGCCTTCATCGTCGATTCGCTGACCTTTCTGTTTGGGACCCTCTTTCTCATCAAGTTGACTTTGCCGCAAACCATCGACCCGTCCATGAAGGGTCCTTGGTTCTCAACAGCCTATGCTAACATCAAACGCGGTTGGTTGCGCATCAGGAGCCAACCGCCCCTCTTCCGTATCGTCTTCGCCAAAGCCTCATGGAACATCGCCGGGGGAGGTTTAGCGGGTGTATATTTGGTGCTCATGGGCGCTGATGTGCAGGGCTATGGTGCAGCATTTGGCTTTGGTTTATTCTTCTTTGCCAGGGGCGTAGGTACGGGCCTTGGGCCCATTGTTGCGAGGGCGTTCTTTACCGACGAGGAGCGATGGCCTGCACTGGTTGGACATCTCATCGTTTTATCCGGTTGCATCTATTTCTTTGTTGGATTGAGCGTCCCTTACGCTCTTTGGTTGACCGTCGTCTTGGTCATCCTCGCCCACAGCGCCAGTGGAGCCAATTGGGTGCTCTCTACCGTGATGATGCAGCAATGGGTGGAGGATGAGGTTCGCGGGCGTGTGTTCTCGGTTGACATGTTGATTTTGTCTGTTGCCTTTTCAACATCCACCAGTGTTGCAGGTTATTTGATGGAGCACACTAACCTTGGCATTCAAAACGGCATCATGTTGTTTTCAAGCATCATGATCTTCTCAGGTTTGATCTTTTCAATGTGGAAACCTGAGCATTCAATGCCGATTATTCAGCCTGAAGACAACGCTCGTGTGTACAAACAGGCGGAGTGAAGTAACGACGTTCACTTGGCTCATAGGTATCGAGCTGCAAGGTCGATGTTGCACCTTCCTGTACGAACACCACGGAAGATGTACTGGCAGGGAGGTAGTCCTCTCCCGTTGAGCGCAATGAAAGACGTAACACATGACCTGCTTCAACTTCTGCATCCATGGCAAAGAATTCCATCTTAGCATTGATGGTTTCCACAACAGGTGTCCAAGTTTGGACCTCGTCGCCGCCAGCGTGATAGCGAAGGTCCATGATGGCATGTCCTAAGTGGATGCATTGACCTTGATCATTACAATCTTCCAACAATGCATACAGTTGACCGCCAAGCGTTGCGGTGGTCACGTCCACGTGGACACGAGGCATGCCAGCAAAGTAGAGGTCGCTTTCAAGAGGAGCTGATTCCCAAACGGGTCCAGATGATGCATCTGGTAAAACCGTGGTCGTCCCACCGATGTTCGCCATATCAGTTCCCAATTCAAAGGATTGAACCACGACATCTGCCGGTGGATAACGGTCTTCAATTCGCCATGAACCCTGATTGGATTGGATTTCAATCCATTGTCCAGGTTGCTCACCAATTCCCTTGAGATAGTAATCAAACCATTCAAGCATATCCTGCATCCAATCAAAACGAATCATTTCAGGGAAGGCTTCTCCACCCCTTCCACCCAGTTCCGAGCGGTCATCAAGTTGGACAGGTCGGTCGGGATAATCGTGGTCCCACTGCCCGAACAATCCCCGGGCTTCAATTCCAGCATCGATGAGTCGGTTGATGGTCGGCACGGCCATGTGCGGGTCAACGTTCCAATCATGCATACCTTGAATCAAGTACACGCTTCCCTTGTAGTTCTCAAGAACGCGGTCAAGGAAGTAGCGTTCAGCCCAATAAGTGCCAGCTGCTTCGCCGCCCCAAGCCCAAGCACCAACGCCCGTTCCAGGACCAATGATGTAATCGGGGCACAAATTTTGGTAGTCCTCTTCATCCCCATCAATGCCGTACGAACCGTAGACGCCGTTGTGCATGATGGGTGCACGTGCCTCAGAGGACCCGTTCTTCCACATCAATTCCTTTACCCCAATCAAACCTGAAATGGGTACGATGGTCTTCAGGTAATCGTGTTCAGAACCGAACATGGCTGCTTGCCATGGCGTGCTGCCGTCGTATGACTTTCCAATCAATGCTACAGCGCCATTTGACCAACTCTGCTCTCCTAGCCAGCGAACTGCAGCATCATTGCCCAATTGCTCTGCGGTTCCCATCAAATCCATGCAGTGATTGCTCCGGCCGGTTCCAGAAACTGAAATTTGGGCAAAGGCGTAGCCGTGTGGTAATATTTGGTCAATGAACATTTGACCCAACCAACTACCGGGGACCTCGATGGAAGGTGTCTCGACACTCGCTTCTTGGAAATAAGGGCCGCTTTCTGCGATGACTGGAACTTGAACGCCCTCTGGGACGTTAGGCCTCCATACGGCGAGACTGATTAATCCATTTGGGGCAGCGCCGCCTTCTTCCATCGGCAGCGTGTATTCAACGAAATGATGGGTGGAATTCCAGGCGTTTTCGGTGGGGAGCAATTCATAGGGGCCAACTTCCAGCGCCACGCCATAATCGCCACTCGTCATGTAGGGGAGCTTATGGCGCTCCCAAACGGGTACGCGCACTTCGCTAGTATCGCTATCATCGACCATCATGCTGACGAATACATCATCATAAACAGCAGAAATGAAGAGAAAGGCTAACGATATTGCGAGGGTTGCGCCAATGACCAAATTGAATTCACGTGTCACCGATGAATTGGCCGATTCGGACAATTCTGCAATGATCACATCGTCTGATGACATGGGAGCCCATTTTTCCCTCGTGCGCGCCTGTTTTTGATGTTATGCACCATTCGTTTGTGAGTGTTGAGAGAACAAGCCTCAAGGACATCCCGCATGACAGGTAGGCCATGGAGGATGATGTGCGCCGCATGAGGGCATCTGTCCTCGAGGGCATACCTGCTGAATTACCTCCTCATCCCGGCGTGGATTTGACAGTGGACCATGCACCGAACAGACGTCAAATATTGACGCCAACGGAAAAACGATTGGCGATTCGAAATGCGCTACGGTACATACCTGCTCGGCACCATGATGCACTCGCGTCTGAATTTTTGGAGGAGCTCAACACCTACGGGCGTGTACTGATGCGACGATACCGCCCGTCCTCTTTTTCCATCAAGGCGTACCCCATTGACGCATATCCAACGAAATCCCGCCAGGCGGCCTCGATTATGTTGATGATTCACAATAACCTCGACCCTGCCGTTGCTCAATTTCCGCATGAACTCATCACCTACGGCGGCAATGGTTCCGTTTTCCAAAATTGGGCGCAGTACCGTTTGGTGATGAAATACCTCTGTGAAATGGAAGATGACCAAACACTCGTCATGTATTCTGGCCATCCTCTAGGTCTTTTCCCATCACACCCCGATGCTCCACGTGTTGTGGTGACCAATGGCATGGTTATTCCCAATTATTCTGGTCAAGATGACTACGAACGAATGAATGCGTTGGGCGTCACGCAATACGGTCAAATGACCGCTGGTTCATACATGTACATCGGCCCACAGGGCATTGTTCATGGCACCACCATCACCCTTCTCAACGCTGCACGATTGCACCTCGGTTTAGAAGATGAGGCAGACCTTTCTGGCATCACGTTCATCACAAGCGGACTCGGGGGCATGTCGGGTGCTCAAGCAAAAGCCGCGACCATTGCAGGGGCCGCATGCATCATCGCAGAAACCAATGCCCACGCCGCACATAAACGGCATGAGCAAGGTTGGTTGACAACGGTGACGGAATCAATCGATGAAGCCATTGATTTGATGGTCGATGCGGCACAGCGCAAATCTACAATCTCTGTCGGCCTTATCGGCAATGTTGTTGAATTATGGGAACGGTGTGTTGAACGCAACATTCGTGTGGATTTGGGTAGCGATCAAACCAGCCTTCACAACCCCTACCAAGGTGGATATTTCCCTGCCGACCGGAGTTATGAGGAAAGTGCAACCATGCTTTCAGAAGAACCAGAACGGTTCAGAAAAGAGGTTCAAGCTACACTCCGCCGTCATGCTTCTGCTATCAACACCATGGCTGAGCGCGGCATGTACTTCTGGGATTACGGCAATGCCTTTTTGCTTGAAGCATCCCGTGTCGGTGCAGAAGTTTTGAACGAGGACGGAAGTTTTGCTTACCCCTCCTATGTTGAGGACATCATGGGTCCGATGTGCTTTGACTACGGGTTTGGGCCCTACCGATGGGTGTGCACCAGTGGAGACCCCAGTGATCTCGCGAAAACAGATGAAATTGCGGCAAATGTGCTGCGGCAAATGCTTGAATCTGCAACCGACGATGTGCGGCAACAAATCAACGACAACCTCCGTTGGATTGAGCAAGCAGGCGACAACAATCTCGTTGTTGGGAGTCAGGCACGAATATTGTACGCCGATGATGTAGGTCGTCGTGAAATCGCTCTTGCCATGAACGCTGCCATTGCAAGCGGGGTCATTTCTGCACCCGTAGTGCTCGGGAGGGACCACCACGATGTCTCAGGAACCGACAGCCCATACCGGGAAACGGCCAACATAAACGACGGTTCGATGTTCACAGCAGATATGGCTGTTCACAACGCCATCGGTGATGCATTCCGTGGTGCGACATGGGTGAGCCTCCATAATGGCGGCGGTGTTGGCTGGGGCGAGGTTATCAACGGCGGTTTTGGCATGCTTCTTGATGGTTCAGATGCAGCCACAAAACGATTGGAAAGCATGCTTCACTGGGACGTTAACAACGGTGTTGCACGAAGAGCATGGGGGCGCAATTCGGGCGCCCTATCTGCGATTCAACGCGCGATGGAAAGCGAACCTAAACTCACGGTTACCTTACCAACCATGGTCGATGACGACCTTCTTGATGGAATTGGAGGTTGGGGCGATGAGTGAGCAACCCACAGTCTATGTCGACGGCAGAACGCTTTCTCCACAAGAGGTCTTGATGGTAGCGAAACAACAAGCCAAGGTCGCTGTATCTGAGGATGCTTGGCCACCCATCCATGCTGCTCGAGCCGTGGTTGAACGTATTGTTGACACAGGTGAAACTGTGTACGGCATTAACACTGGATTTGGTGCTCTCGTCCACGAGAGAATCTCAAATGAGGACTTGGCCGCACTTCAACTCAATTTGATACGGTCCCACGCGACAGCGATTGGCGACAACATGAGCGTTGAAGCGGTCCGGGCGATGATGGTGGTGCGCTTAAACTCCCTTTGCAAAGGCCATTCGGGCATCCATCCAGATTGCATCCGGCAACTCGTTCTTTACCTCAACCATGACGTTCACCCAGCTGTGCCCAGAATTGGTAGCCTCGGCGCCAGTGGCGATTTAGCTCCGCTCTCTCACCTCGCTCTTGCCCTTATTGGTGAGGGTGAGGTGCTGATTGAAGGAGAATCCGTTCCAACAAAGAACGTCCTCTTTGACAAAGGACTTGTGGCGGTGGAATTGACAGCAAAAGACGGATTATCACTCATCAACGGCACCAGTCAAATGACGGCCTATGCCGCCATCGCATACCAGGAACTCAGTGAGATGTTGGTGCTAGCTGACCTCATACTGGCGACATCGATGGATGCTCGCTCGTGCAGCCTTACACCATCAAGGCCAGAAGTTCACCAAGCCAGGCCACACTCAGGTCAAACCATGATTGCACAACGCTTGCGCACCATTCTTTCTGGCTCTGACATTCTCAAAGGACACGAAGATTGCGACCGCGTCCAAGATGCGTACTCATTCCGTTGCGCACCACAAGTCCACGGCGCCGTCTATGAGTCGTTTCAACGGTTGGAACAGGTTCTCCGCATCGAGTTAAACAGCGCAACAGATAATCCGCTAATTTTCCCAGAACCAGACAATCCCGGTGCTCATGAAGTCGTATCACAAGGGAATTTTCATGGGGAAATCATTGCACTTACTTGCGACGCCATGTCCCTAGCAGCGTTTGAATTGGGATCAATTTCAGAACGACGAATGGACCAGATGCTTGACCCCTCTCGAAGCGAACTTCCAGCCTTCCTCGCCAAAAACTCGGGCTTAGAATCCGGTTTGATGATCGTGCAATATGTTGCAGGGTCCTCGCTTGCAGAAATGCACGGCCATGCAGCACCGCGTTCTGCCTTTTCGACCACCACATCTGCTGGACAAGAAGACCATGTCAGCATGGGTGCAACAGCTGCCTGGAACCTCCGATGTGCAGTTCAGCGTCTTTCTGAGGTTCTTGCATGTGAATTGCTGATTGCATCAGAGGCTTTGGAGCATGCTTCACATCCATCTTCGCCTCACGTCCGGGGACTCATTCAACGTGTCCGAACTGTTTCTGGTCCCTTGGTCGCTGACCGTTCGACATCTGCAGAGCTCAAACAATTAGCAACATCACTCAGAACAGGTGGGTGGCTTGCTCGTATTGAGGCTGAACACGGGCGCTTACCTCGATGATAAGACGGCGAGGAGTTCCTCATACCCTTCAGCAACCTCATTCAACGCCATGAATCTGTAATTGAATCGTTCGCGTTCAGTGACCGTTAAGTCTTGACTTCGCTGATTCATTAATCGAATAGCATCAATGGCCATGGTGATGGCGTTCTCTACGCCGGTGTAGATGGTGTGTGCCTTTTCGAGGTCATTCGTCGCCATGGCGGGCTCAAGTGCTGCAAGATCAAAACCCATCCTTTTCCATTGCAACATACGCCTCGCTAAGACGGCATGGGTAAATCCGGCCTGTGGCAGGTTGACCAAATGGACCAAAACATTGTCATCTCGTGAAGTATTTTCCTCTTGGATCGGTGGTTGAGGTATCGGTGCCTCATCCAATTCAATACTCGCCTCTTCATTTCCAGAAGGGGCTGCTGAAAGGGAAATTTTTGGGGCCAGGCTGCAGATTCTCGCCCAAAATGTTGGATTGAGGGAGAGCGAATCTCCAGCAAGGACCACCTGGAAACGACGTTCTCTCGAAAGCCGATCGAGTGCTTGGAGCATTTCAAGTACGGTTGTTTCATTTGTCCGCCGCACGAGCCAGTCTATTCCCTCAAGAACAACCAGTGTTGTGTCGTTTCGAGTCGAGGTTTTGATGTGCGCGAAGACCTCGTCCGGATCTGGTGATATGGCTCTCGGCGCATCATGATCTGATAGCCACCACATTTCAGCGCTGTTGGCGGAGATATAACGAAGAAGTTGCCGCATTGGTAGCCTGCTATAACAATGGACGATATGCTCAGCCTGCTCAATGGTTTCATCCAAATGCAGATACACATCTTCAGGCCGAAATGTGTCCAACGTCTGCATGCCCTCCATGAACCGGCCTCCTTGGTGGTGTCTCTGTGTTGAGGTTCTAAGGAATTACTGCTCCAGTTGGTTATCTTCCATCAATTATTATATTGCCAGTTCCCGTGGTCAGCAGTGGTGCTAACATGACGGATGAAGAAATTGAGGGTGCGGCCATGGCCGAGTGTGGTGCCTGTCGAGCGGTCATTCCTATTGATTCAACAGAGTGTCCCGAGTGTGGCACGAATTTCTCTGGCATCTCCGAGGACGAACTTGGCGAGTGTGGTGCCTGTAATGCTTTGGTGCCATTGGATTCCACTCGGTGCCCCGAATGTGGCGTGCTCTTTGTGGCCGATGATGTCGTTGATATCCTCCGCCAATGGGTGGCTGATACCGGCATCAACATCAGAAAGCTGTTTGAAAAGTTTGACGAAAACAGTGATGGCACCATTGATTCGGACGAATTGAAACGAGGCCTCCTCAGTTTGAACCTTGCAGATTTGCCGCCCTCACAAGTTGATCGCTTGGTTGCGGAAATTGATGCTGATGGGAACGGCGTTATTGACCTCGACGAATTTGACCAAATTTTGATGGGAGAAACATCCGTTGAATCCGATGGTGAGGCAGATCCAGAGGAACCAGCAGATGTTGGGGATGTTGAAGAAGAATCTGACCAGTCTCAAGACGATTCCGCAGAGGAAACCGAGAATGAATCAGCATCTGAGG
>CALGEM010000342.1 GCA_937881505.1 uncultured euryarchaeote | reverse complement strand
TGCGTCGCATGGACTTGGTTGAGAAAGTCAAGGACCTTTCTCAGTGAAGCGATTCATTCATGGGGCGACTTCACCTCCTGCTTTGCATGGTGGAACTTCCAGAACCCGGTCGTCGCATCAAAGCGCGTGTCTCCACCCATAACGAAACGGTGGAACATGTGGGCCTCGTCCTCCCGCCGGCCGCACCAAAACACATCTCCATCAAACTGGACAACGGCTACAATGTCTCCTATCCAGCCGAGGCCGTTCAGGAATGGGAAGAACTCGAAACCACCCAGCCCCCAGCCGGTGGAGACTTGCACCGTCCGGCTGAAGACGAATCACTCCCTCGGGTTCGCTTGATTCACACCGGCGGAACCATCGCTTCCAAAGTCGATTACGCAACGGGGGCAGTCGAAGCCAAATTTGAGCCGGAGGAGATGCTTGACGCCATACCTGAACTGGCACAAATCGCCCGATTGGACGCCGTGAAAATCGGTAACATGTTCAGCGATGATATTCGCCCTCACCACTGGAACATCATGGCCAGCGCGTGTGCCGATGCCTTTGCTGACGGATGTCGTGGCGTGGTCATTGCCCACGGCACCGACACACTTCACATCACCTCTTCTGCCCTGAACTTCGCCTTTGCCGGTAAAGGAACGCGCTCCGCTGGCCCCATCGTCATGGTCGGCTCTCAACGCTCAAGCGACCGAGGTTCATCTGACGCCACGGAGAACCTCCTCGCTGCTGTACACTGGGCGGCTACAGGCCCGCTCCCCATTGGTGATGCAGGCGATTCTGTCTGTGTGGTGATGCACGACACGCAGAGCGACGGCGTCATGGCGGTTCATTCGGGCCTTGCGGTTCGCAAGATGCATTCCACGCGACGCGACGCGTTCCAAGCGGTGAACGGTCAACCCCTCGCAAGGGTTGAAATCACCCCAGATGGATTCGCAACCACACATCTTCCATGGTATGAAGAGGCTCGAAAAGAAGCGGGTGAACGACCAATTGCACAGAAACCCACCACCTACGAGCCCGGTCAACGCTTTGCGCAATTCATCGCCGGACCTTGGTTGTACGCTGAACAGATTGAAGCTGTGGTGAACACCGGTGTCCAAGGCGTCATCATCCACGGCACCGGCCTTGGCCACCTCCCCATCGATGACCCGCAGAACGATGCTCCAGAAAACGCCCTTTTGTGGCGGGCCTTGACGAGATGTGTGAACAGAGAATTGCCGGTGCTCATCGTCAATCAATGCATCCACGGCCCGGTGGACATGAACGTCTACTCCAAAGGGCGTAAGCAGCAAGCCATGGGACTCTTGGGCCACGGCGTGAGTTCAACACCCGAAGCCATGACGGCAAAGTTGCACTGGGTGCTGTCCCAAAACATGGACATCAAGCAGGCCCTTTCCTCAAACTTGTGCGGTGAACACCGAGCGACCTTGTGGGAATGAGCGTTTGAATCAAAAACCGAGTCGGATGTGATTGAAGCGTGGACAGTCAAGCCAACGATGCTCTGGAAGACCTCCGTGCCAAGCGTGAAAGCGCTCGGCTGGGTGGAGGTTTGAAGCGTCAAGAGGCTATTCGTTCAAGCGGACGAGGTACAGCGAGGGACCGCATCGGCCTTCTTCTTGACGAGGGTTCCTTCCTCGAGGTTGACACCTTCGTAACCCACCGAACCGACGACCACAACATGTTCCTCCACCAAACGCTGGGTGACGGTGTTGTCACTGGCCAGGGCACCATCGAAGGCCGCAGAGTGTACTGTTTTGCCCAAGATTTCAGTGTTCATGGCGGCAGCATGGGTGAGATGCACGCCTTGAAAATCGCCAAGATTGTTGAGATGGCCGAACGCGCAAAAGCACCCCTCATCGCCATGTGGGACGGCGGCGGCCAACGGGCGCAGGACGGCGTGAATGCGCTGGCTGGCACCGGCGAAATGTTGGACCGTTTGGTGCAATGCAGTGGGCGCATCCCGATGATCAGTGTCGTCCTCGGACCGGTGGTTGGCGTTTCAGCACTGGCGGCTTCTCTCTCCGATTTCACCATCTTGGGTGAAGAACACGGCCAACTCTTCCTTTCCTCTCCTCTTGAAACACCGGAGGTCATCAGCGGCGAAGTTGACGCTGCCGGCCTTGGCGGCGCAAACCTCCACGCCTCCCGCTCCGGGATTGCTTCCTTGATCGCCGATGACGAGGAAGACGCTTGTGAGTTGGCCGCAACCATCCTCTCCTACCTTCCCGACCACAACATGGCCGACCCACCGGAAGTGCCAACAGGCGACCCAACCACACGGCTCAACGATACCTTGCAAGACATCGTTCCGGACAACCCCAACAAGCCCTATGACATGGTCAGCGTCGTCGAGGAAGTTGTTGACGACGGGGTGTTCGTGGAATTGTTCCCCGCTTACGCCGACAACATCATCATTGGATTTGCTCGCATGAACGGGTCAACCGTGGGCGTGGTTGGCAATCAACCCAAAGTGCTGGCGGGCTGTCTGGACATCGACGCCTCCATCAAAGCGGCTCGATTTATTCGCACCTGCGACGCGTTCAACATTCCACTGCTCACCTTCGAAGACGTGCCGGGATTCCTTCCTGGTGTCGTCCAAGAATGGGGCGGCATCATTCGTCATGGTGCAAAACTCCTCTTTGCTTACGCTGAGGCCACCGTACCCAAATTGACCCTCGTCACCCGCAAGGCCTACGGCGGCGCCTACCTCGCCATGTCCTGCAAGCACCTGCAAAGTGACTACAACGTGGCCTGGCCCACGGCTGAACTCGCCGTTATGGGGGCTGAAGGTGCGGTGAACATCATTCACCGAAGAGAAATTGGAGCTGTACCCGATGAGGAAAAGGAAGGAGTTCGCCAGCGACTTGTCGACGAATACAAGGCGAAATTTGGCGACCCTTATGTGGCGGCACGAAACGGTTGGTTGGACGATGTCATCGAACCACAGGAAAGCCGCTTGCGACTGTGCCGCGCCCTCAACATACTGAAGTCAAAGCGAGAATGGTCACCGCCCAAGAAGCACGGGAACATCCCGTTGTGATCACTTCAACCGGTTGGCTCGGGCCAAGAGACCCCCACCACTGGACTCCGTTTCAACGGGCTCCGGCTCAGGAACATGCGGCACCTCGGCAACATCCTCGCGGCCACGCAAGAACATGACGGCTCCTCCCACGAGCACGATCAGAAGAACAAGCCCTGCGCTCACGAACAGGCCGCTGCCCAAACCACCTGTATCGTCCTGTCCGGCGTCGTTTTGACCGTTGTTCGTGGCGTTGGACGAGGAGGGGTCAAAGACGATGTTGGCCACAACGCTGCGACCCAATTCAGCATCGTAAATCTCAAGCTCAATGTAAACTGAAGTGGACGAATCTCCGTTGATAGGAAGGAGTGTTACGCACTGGTAAACCCCGTTTGTGCTGCTCAAGCAGGAGTGATTCACGGGCACGTTCACATTGTCAACCGAAACATTCGCATCGGTGCTCACTGCACCGTCTACATCGGTCACCGACCAGTACATGTTGGCCGTTGAGCCCCCCAGCAACTGGACCGATTCGATGTTGACGAACGGAAGGTCAGCCACCGGTTCAACCGTCAACGTAAGCGCCGCACTGTGCGTGGTTGAACCGTCGGTTACGTTCAGCCAGACATCTTCGATGACACCAAAGAAATCCGTCCTTGGCGTGAAGACCATCGAGTTGTTGACTTGGGACACAGATACATCGGCTGTGCTGCCCTCAAAGGACCATGTCAGCGGATCGCCGTCTACATCGTAAGCCAGCATCCCCAACTCCAACATCATCGCTTCATCCTCGCTCATGGTCAGGTTACTCCATGCAGAACTGTTGATGGTGACCGGGTCATTGACGGGATTCACCACGACCGGAATTTCCAGCATCAACGATGGATTCACGCCATCGGAAACCAAGGCCTGCAATACGGTCGCTCCGTGTTGATTTGGCAGGGGCGTAAGGGTGAGTTGGCTACCTTGGATGCTGTAGCGAATCGGCGATTGTGTACCGCTTTGTTCACCGTCAATTCGGATGTCAAGGTCCTCGCCTTCCGGGTCGGAAACCACCTCGAGAAGATTGAACGCCATGCTCGGCCCGTCCTCGTCCATTTCCTGAATCGGGACGGTCCCGTCCTTGACGGGAGGGTCGTCGACCGGCGTGAGTACGACCCGCAGTTGGGTCGTTGCTTCATCCAAGGTCAAACCATCACTGCGCAAGACAACATCGAGTTTGCATTCACCCAACCATTCCTCCTCCAAGGCGTGCGCGACGACGAGGGACAGGCCGTCTTCGGCGATGCTGACGCCGAAATGGTTGGCGTCAACACCCGAGAGGCTCGCGTTCACCAAACGAACGGGTTGTCCGTCTGGGTCAACGGCGATGCTGGATGCGTTGAGGGCTTTCTCACCGTGTTGGGCCACATAAATCACCGGTTTGGGCGAGGTGAGCACAATGGGTGTGTTCTCCCGGAACACCGTGGTGGTGAAGAGACTTGGAGCACCCTCCACCTCCACCCGCATCCAGGCCTTTTGCAAACCCGGAGCGACGGGTGCAAGAGGATAAGCGCATCCCGCCGTGCCGTTGGAGGTGAGGGTGGCGACCGTTTCCCACGGACCGTTGAACCATCCGCAGGTGATGTTCACGTCCCAGCCGGCTGGTAGTTGGGAATAGTTCGTTCCATCGCGAAGCGTCCAGTTGAGTTGGATATCAAGCGTCTCGGTCCCGTTCACCACGGCTGAGGCATTATGGCTGACGTCTTGAGAAATCCAGCGAAGAAAGGATGATGCTGTGAGGTCTTCGTCGATGTACGCGCTCCCGTCGCTGACCGTCCTCGGACCCTCTGCTCGGTTGAAGGCCGTCCGGAACTGTTCGTGGTCGCCGTGGAGAACAGTGTCCAAATAGGCAACAACGTGTTCGGATGTGATGGAAATCTGCGCAGACTGACTCATTGTGGCGTCGCCATCGCTTTCAAAGAAATTTTGACTGTCTTGAAATTGATAGTGATTCGCTCCAAGCAAATGCATCCAATGCCAGCCGATACCAGCATACTCTTCCACGCGTTCCATCATCTCCTGTGAGGGCGCCACCTCATCCACGGTTCCCGTGATGAAGAGACCGGTGTTTGGCATTGGAGGGTTTGGGGGTGCAACCTGCTCCCACGAGAACCCTTCACCCACGCCCTCGAGATTGAGACCAAGGCCAAAGAGCCCTCGTGGTGGATGAACGCCTTCTGAAACGGTACTGAAATCCCAGTACGGATAGGCGAGGTAGGCCGCCGCAGCGCCCAAGCCGTGGCCGGCGATGGCCCAGTGGTCAAAGTCAATATTGCCAGCGGTGCCCATGACATGAAGGTTGGTTTGATTCTGCTCATGCATGATCTCAACGAGCGTGGTCAGCAAGTCAAGCGTCTCTTCGATATCCGTCTCGTCCGACATGGGTTGGGTGACGACCACGATGAATCCTCGCTTGGTCAGTTCTTCGGTTAGTAAGGTGTAACTGTCAATGGATTCACCTGAATCGCCAATGAACACCAACCAGGAAAAGGGGCCGTTTCCGGCCATGTCCTTATCCTCCCCATCAAACATAGCAGGGTAGACCATTCTCACTTGAGGAGAAAACGGGCCGTCAAGGCGAAATTCGGTCCACCCGACCGGGAAATCTGCCCCAACATGGCGGTCTTCAAACGACGTGTTCTCCTCAAGCAGGGCCAAAACCGAAGGCGAGGAAAGTGAGAGGATAACAACGCATGTCAGCATCGTACGAAGGCGAAGCATGCTCATCACTCAACCCTTGGTGGACGCTGTGCATCAAAGAGTCTTTCCATTCATGCATACGATGCAAGCACACATTCGGCTTCCAGCAAGCGAGTCAAGAGAAGGCCCAAATCAGGAAGGTCGTTCGCCCGTTCAGGAGCCCACAAACGCCGCCAACACGCCAGGTGCTGAGCGACGAGGAGCCATCGTCCATCCAATCCATTCGCCCTGATGGCACCAACTCTGTCATCAAGGGACCCTTCCATTGGTTTGTAGGAGGATTTGAGCAAGACTGCTTCAGCAGGCACCTCACAGGTTCCGTCAAAATCAGCAAAAACCGTGGGCGCATCCTCAGTCATACCTTCCGACCAAGGACCATCCTCCAACATCCGCTTGCTTGTCAACTGATGGAGGCGCCCTCCTGCTGTCGCCCAGGCGGCTGCCGTTGAACGTGCAGCACCACCCCCACCAACCAATCCGAGAACATGCTCTTCAGGGTTGATGCCATGGTGGTGGAAAACGGCGAGAACGCCCTCTCCGTCGACGCCGGCACACCACCAACCGCGCCCGTCCCATCGCAGCGCATTGACGCATTTGTTCACCATGCAATCATCAACGGCCACAACGGCGCCGGAATCGAGTTGATGCTTGAGCGGAGCGGTCAGGTTAAGCCAGATTTCCTCGTCAAACATCCGGGTTGGCAGACCCTCGCCTGTGGTTTGTGGAAGAGGGCGTAGCGGTTGTTGCGCGGCCAAGTTTGGATGGCATTCCGCTACCTGCATCGCCGCTTCCACCGCTTTACTAAGCAACGCTTTGGTTCGGAATTTATTGAACACCGATTGGGTGTAAGCCCAAGGAATCGGTTCGGGAACTGCCCCTGCGTACCCCCATGCAAAGGCATCGGAGATGGTGGCCACATTCACCAGTTCCATCTGCAAGTGCTTGTCGTTGACGTTGAGCCCGAGATGCTTGACCACCAAAGCGGTCAGAAGCGGTGAGAGACTGTGGTCCACAGGTTGGCCGGCAATTCCGTATCGAATTGCTGCCATGGCACCACCAAGGGTTCACAACACAAAAAGGCGACGAATGCAGAGTTAACCTTCAAGAGGGAGTAGGCTCTCCCTTTTACCATGGGAAAGGCCGTTGGCTTAATGACCACTGGGCTCGGAGCGTACTTGACGTTCAAGATGTGGGCTGAATTTCAGGAAAACCTCGGCACTGTCTTCGGAACGGCCTGGGGCGGTATCATCGCCTTCATGGTGTTCATCATCTACCAGTCCAACAAGAACGAGAAAGCCTACGAAGCTTCCTTCGGCGACATGCTCACGAATTCGGTGAACAAGTCAACCATGGAGGCGGAGAACAACCCCCAACCCCTTGCCTTCATCGCAGGTTTTTACTTGTTCATCATCGTGATTTTTGAGATTCTTCTGGGCGCTTTGTGAGGGTGAACCCTCATGCCGGGCCTCATGGAAGTCTTCATCCTCAAGGAGCGAGTGAACGACAATCGAGACGATTCAATCTTCATGATGCTGTTTGAAAAGGCCTTCATCCTGATTTCACTCTTGGTCGTGATGCTCATCGGTGTCGCCCTCAAATTTCCTGCTTGGGGAGTTGGAGCACTTGTCGGTGCTTCACTCGGCCCCATCGTTTACGGACACTACTACTTCATTTACATCCGACCAGCGAAAAAACAGCAGAACATTGATGTGAGCAAGAAGCAAGGAAAGAACAAGAGGAAGTAGTATGGTACTCGGATTTTCGTCGATTTTGGAATTTTTTGGCTTGGAAGACATCTCAGGAATTGATGTCTTTTTTGCCGCCATGGCCGTGATTGGAACCATCCTTTTCATCATTTACTTCGCCCTGGTGTTGATCGGTGGCGTTGCAGACGGCATTGCTGATGCCATTCCATTCCTTGATGTGAATTTTGAAATGGACGCTGAAGGCGTTTTCCACATGCTGACCATTCAGGGCCTGCTGAGTTTCATGATGATGTTCGGTATTTTCGGTCTTGCTGTATCACAAGGAGACTACGGCGCTCTGCCTGCAATCGCAGCCGGAACCGTAACCGGCCTTGCATCGATGTGGATGGTCGGCAAAGTCTTCCAAGCGATTGCTGGATTGGAAACTGATGGCACCGTGGTTCACAGCCAAGCGCTTGGAGCCAAAGGCACCGTCTACCGGACCATCATGCCCGGCAAGTCCGGCCAAGTTCAGGTTGAATTCCAATCCGCTTTGCGCACCTGCGAAGCGGTTGCAGAGGATGAAACGATGAAAATTGAAACCGGCAAGTTTGTTGTCGTCACCGGAAACGTGGCCGAAACGCTGGTCGTCAAACCACTCAGTATTGCGGATGCTGTAGCTGAAGAAGAATAAATTCGCCGTGTTAACTCTCTTAAAGGAGGACCATGGTCGCACAACCATGATGGAGACCCTCGTCCTCATTGGAATTGCCCTATTTGTCGGAATTGTGCTCGCTACGGTTTACGTGGCGACCTCACGATACAAACTTGCACCTGCGAACAAAATCCTTGTCGTCTACGGTAATACCAAGGGCGCTGGAGCCGCTCAATGTTATCACGGCGGTGGAAAAATCGTTTGGCCACTGGTCCAAAACTACGCCTTCCTCGACCTTCAACCGATGACCATCAACATCAACCTTGAGCACGCACTCTCGCAACAAAACATCCGCATCAACGTGCCCTCGACCTTTACCATCGGTATTGACACGAAGCCCTCCATCATGCAAAACGCTGCAGTTCGCCTTCTCGGCCTCCAGCCCAACGACATCGAGGCCATGGCAAAGGAGATCATCTTCGGTCAACTTCGTTTGACCGTTGCTTCGTTGACCATTGAAGAGATCAACGGGGACCGTGAAGCCTTCTTGAGCCAAGTGGTCAACAACGTGGACACCGAACTTCACAAGATTGGTCTCTACCTCATCAACGTCAACATCACGGACATCACCGACGAAGCT
Source organism: uncultured euryarchaeote (assembly GCA_937881505.1). Lineage (GTDB taxonomy): Archaea > Thermoplasmatota > Poseidoniia > Poseidoniales > Poseidoniaceae > Poseidonia. The sequence goes on along the minus strand of CALGEM010000342.1, from coordinate 3,658 downwards.
GATTACATCAAGTCCATCGGTGCAAAGGCCGCTGCAGAAGCCATCGCCAAGGCCGACGTTGACCGAGCAAACGCCACCCGAGACGGTGCCGTCGGTCAGGCAGAAGCCGACCGAGCCCGTGAAATTCAGGTTGCCAAGAACCGTGCAGAATCCGATAAGGGTCAGAAGGAAGCAGAAGCAGACCGACGTGTCTACGTCCAACAGCAAGAATCCAAGGCCGTTGAAGGTGAGAACCTTTCCCGTGCTGAAATCGCCAGCTACAACGCAGACCTCGCCGAGAAAGAAGCCGAGGCCCTCAAGCGTTCGGAAGTCGCCAAGCGTAAGGCTCAGGTTGAGATCGAGAAGGCTCAGTACGAGTTTGAAGGCCAGCGCCTGCGTGCTGAGGAAATCGCTCGTGAGGAAGTCTCGAAGCAGCAGATTGAAATCGCTGCCGAAGCCGAGGCCGAGCGCCAACGCCGCATCGCCAAGGGTCAGGCCGACGCCACCCTTGCAGCCTACAACGCTGAAGCAGAAGGTCAGCGAGCCGTTCTTGAAGCCAAGGCCGAAGGATACGCCCGCTTGGTGGCCAGTGCCGGCGGCGATGCCAAGGCCGCTGCTACGCTGCTGATGGTCGAGAAGATCGAAGAACTCGTTGCTCGCCAAACCGAAGCCATTGCCAACCTCAAGATTGACAAGATCACCGTCTGGGATTCCGGCAACAACGGCGGCGAAGGTGGCGCCACCTCGAACTTTGTTTCATCGCTCATCCAGAGCCTCCCACCCGTCCACGACGTCGCCAAGATGGCCGGCGTCGACCTGCCCGATTACTTGGGCACGATGAAAGACGAGTGAGGTTTGGAACCGAAGTTGAGGTCGGGAAACCGGCCTCAAGGCCAACGGCTCAAGCGAGGGTTTCAAAGACTCATTGAACCGGAACGGTCTCATGACCACCGACCTTGAAATTGCTCGTGCTGCCAAAATGGAGCCCATTGAAGCCGTTGCGTGGAAGTTGGGCATCTCCTCCCACGAACTCATGCCGATGGGTAACGGAGTGGCCAAAGTCAGTTGGAATGCGCTCAAAGAGCGATTCTCCAAACCACAGGGCAGTTTGGTGCTGGTGACCTCTGTGAACCCAACACCGTTCGGTGAAGGAAAAACCGTGACCACCATCGGTTTGACCCAGGCCTTGAATCGCATTGGACAATCAGCGACATGCGTGATTCGTGAACCCTCAATGGGTCCTGTTTTCGGCATCAAAGGCGGGGCTGCCGGAGGTGGTCATGCACAAGTTCTCCCCATGGAAGACATCAATCTCCACTTGACCGGTGATTTGCACGCCGTAACCTCGGCCCACAATCTCCTCTCCGCCCTGATTGACAATCACATCAAGCACGGAAACGAGGCGAAACTCGACCCCACCCGAATTTCATGGCCACGTGTCATCGACATGAACGACCGTGCACTTCGAAACATCACCATCGGCATGGGAGGGCCCGCTAACGGCCAGGTACGCGAAGACCGATTTGACATCACGGCAGCCAGTGAGGTGATGGCCATTCTCGTCCTCGCCACCGATTATGCTGACCTTCGTCGCCGCCTTGGCGACATCGTGGTGGGAACATCAACTGAGGGTAACCCCGTCAAAGCCAGCGACATCGGTGGAGCGGGAGCGATGGCGCTGCTCCTGCGCCAAGCCTTCCTGCCCAACATCACACAAACGCTGGAAGGCGACCCCGCCTTCATCCACGGCGGACCTTTTGCGAACATCGCCCACGGAAATTCCAGCATCATCGCTGACCGAATTGCGCTGGCATCGGCCGACATCGTAGTGACCGAAGCGGGCTTTGGTTCGGACATGGGGGCAGAGAAATTCATGCACATCAAAGCGGCCACGTCTGGAAAAGCACCGGATTGCGTGGTCATGAACGTCACCGTTCGGTCAATGAAACTCCACGGTGGGGCCTTTGGCGACCGTGGCGGCATCCGACCGGACAAAGCCACCCTTGAAGCAGAGAATGTGGAAGCCACCAGCCTTGGTGCTAAAACCAATCTTGACCGACACATTCGTAACATGGCATCCTTCGGCGTGCCCGTTGTGGTGTCCATCAACCGCTTCGCATCCGATACCGATGCAGAACTGGCCGCCATCACTCAAGCGGCTCATGAAAGCGGTGCACAATCGGTGTGCATCACCGAAGTTCATGCCAACGGTGGCGCTGGCGGCAAGGATTTGGCTGAAGCCGTGGTCAAAGCTGTGCAAAACCACGTTGCGGCGGGACGACCCTTTGTGCCGTTGTTCACGCCTGAAACCGACGTGCTCGACAAAGCGACCTCCATCGCCACACGCCTCTACAAAGCCGATGGCGTTGAATTGACCCCCAAGGCTGTTCGTGAACTGGAGCGCATTCGCTCCTGGGGCTACGGCCACCTCCCGGTGTGCATGGCTAAAACGCAGTATTCCTTCTCCCACGACGCGTCACTCCTCGGCGCACCCTCTGGATTCACAATCCCCGTCCGGGAATTCCGCCTCAATGCAGGCGCAGGCTTCGTGGTCGCCGTCCTTGGCAACATGATGACCATGCCCGGCTTGCCCAAGCGGCCGGCAGCCCTCGACATGGACATGGATGAAGACGGGAACCTCCTCGGCGTGTTTGGGTGAAGGAATGGACGTTCTGTTTCGAGACCACAACGAATGGCGTCTACGGGTTCAAACCGTGGACGATTTGTGGGTTCTCACCCGCTTGATTCAACCGGGGATGTCAGTGGGCATGTTGGGGGAGAGACGGGACCAAACCACCGGAGGGGACGAAGGTGGACGGTCCAAACAAGCTGAGCGAAAGAAGATGTGGATTCGCCTTGCCGTTGAGCGAACAGAGCACCAATCGTTCACCGATGTTCTCCGAATACACGGCATCATTGAAGAGGCCGCATTCGACGTCGGTTTGCACCACACCCACGCCGTGGAATTGCGAGATGAACTCAAGATCTCGTCCCACAAGGGGTTTTCAAAACTTGACCGTGACCTGCTAGAAGAGAGCGTCCGAGCCGCCAACCAAGGCCAAGTGGCTCTCTTGGTGGTGGAAGGCGACGAGATGATTCTGTATTTTGTAACCGCTCGAGGTCTGCGAGAAAGTGCAACATGGACCATGAGAGGAGGAGGGAAGCGTGGCGACCTCCGGCTTACCGACGGCATTGCCAGTCAATTCCGAGCCACGATTGTTGATGGGTTATCCCAGCAGCTTGACCAAGAGATGCCCCTGGTGTTGTGCGGCCCGGGACGCAATCGAGACCGCATGCTTGCTGACCTCAAGGCAGCGGGCCACACCCGTCCGATGATGTCGGTGGGCACCAGCATGGGAGGGCGAGGTGCAGCCAATGAAGTCCTCAGGGAGGGCTTGGCAGGAAACATGCTTGCTGAGCACCGGATGGTTCAGGAAATCTCCTTGCTGGAGGAGGCATGGCAGCGCATTTCCACCAACGGTGCCGTCGCCTACGGGCGGGCCGACATCCAACGAGCCACTGAAGAAGGAGCCGTCGATACCCTCCTCATCGGCGCAGACGTGCTTCGTGAGGAAGATGCACCTGATGGTGAAATGGCATGGTCTCGATTGGTTGAAACTGTAGAAAAATTCTCAGGCAAGGTCATTCAGTGCTCGGTTGACCACGATGCTGGTGAACA
>CALGEM010000341.1 GCA_937881505.1 uncultured euryarchaeote | reverse complement strand
AAATTTCGCAGGTAACATAAACATCAGGTAAAAAATTCATTTCAATTTTAATTATCCCATCCCCTTCGCAAGATTCACACCTACGGCGATGGCGCTCATTACGATGTTCGCTCCACCACTCAGACCTCACAACTCATCGTGGGCCAAACGACCTCCATCTCACGAGCCATCAACAGCATCAACGTCGACGGCATCTTCGGTTCCACGCCAACCGGTACGAGCATCCGCGTCGATGTTTCAAACGACGGCGGCGTGACGTGGAAATCAGGAAGTGTCGGTCAAAAGGTCAACTTCGCCAACGCTGGGACCTCCATCAAATGGCGCGCAACCCTCAACGGTAGCGCTTCCAAAACGCCCGTCCTTGGTGATGTGGTCTTAACCTACACCACCAACTACCAGACCAGCGGTTGGTACTACGCTTACCAGTACACCGGCTCGGGGTCAAGCAACGTAATCGCCGCCACCGTGGACTGGAACGAAACTCGGCCTGCCGGTACCAGCATTTCCGTGAACGTCGGCTACAAGGCCAGTTCATCGACCTGCAGCAACGGTAACTCTGGCGTGCAAACCTACACCTCCCCCAACACGACGAAATCCATGACCGGGTCGTCGTACTACTTCTGTGTCCGTATCATGCTCTCCACCTCCTCCACCGGAGCCACACCGACCATCACCGACTTGTCCATTGCTCTGCACTCGAATGCACCCAGTCAACCAGGATTGACCATTGACGGGCAATCCGCCTACAAGCGCTCTGCTCAAGACGGCGCCCTCATCGGACCGCTTTCTGTTTCCGGTAGCGCCATCGTGAATGCGCTCAATGACGCCATTCCCGACACCGGATCGGGTACAGTCGATATTCCAATTGAATTGACGTCCGAATCGGCAGGAAAACTGTCCATCACCTCGTTTGAAATCACCTACATCATGCAGACGGTCAACCTCGATTTGAGCATCCCAGAGGGCGAAATCCTTCACGAGCGTATCACGCCTTACGAAGTCGTATCTCGCCACGTCATCGGTGAATCAGCCAATTCAATGGTCAGCGCAGACCTCACGCTCATGACGGCGGGAAGTGCGGCCAACTGGCCCGTCATTACGTGGCAGTACGGCGACGTCTTCCCCGACCCGAACGACCCTGCACAATACATCGAGGTCGACCCTTCCTCCTACTCGGTGGAGAGCAACGGCATTCTTGAGATTCACTGGAAGTTCTTCGTAACCAGCGAGATGCCCGACCAAGACAACGTTCGCTTCCGAGTCGGCTGTCTGGACGACAGTGGCACGGCAGGCTTCGCACCTGAACCTCTCGTCTCCGAAGACGGACTCCGAGTGAACCGTTCCTTCGGCCTGGGCTGGTTGAATGTCCGAGACAACGATGGCGAGTTGACCTCCATGGACGTTGAAGACGGCTCTTGGGTCGCTGCGGGTGAACAAATCCACTTCGTGGGCGCGATGTGGTTCCAGGACACCGAAGACGCTCCCAAAGACAGCGCCTTTGACGTTCGTATCTCCCGAAACGGCTACGTTGAATCCTCGGCCAGGGACACGACCAACAACAACGGCTCGTTCTTTGTCTCTATTGACCTGCCCAACATCGATGTGCCCGACGGTTTGACCTACGAGGTGCAGACCTACAACGAGCGAAACCCCGACCATGTTCAGCAACCCAACACCGAATGGCGCCGCACCTACCTCGTGGACGCTACGCATCCTGAACGACTCCAAGTCGCACCGGTCGAAGACGCCTATGAGGCAGCGACCAACGAGCAAATGGTTCAGGTGCTCGTCGAGGACAAGGTCGGCCACCCCATGGAGTTGGAACTCAACTACTGGGTGGAGGCTGACCACGACGCCAATCGCAACGGTGAGGCCGACCCCGAGGAATACGTGAGCAAAGCGGTCACCAACACTACGGAGGCCCGTGCGAAGTGGTTCATCACGACCATCGACACCTCTCGAAACCCCAACATGGGTCGAGTTTCGTACTTCTGGGACGGCGGTGACCAAGCAGGAAACCCCCTTCACTTCAAGGTCATGAACGACGATGACGAATTCATCTCCTTTGAATCCGCTGAAGGCTTCCTCTACGACGACGCCACTTTCCGAACCCGCAAGGACTCCTCTGCTGTCTTCACCGGCCTCGAATGGTTTGGCCACGAGGATAACGAAGCGGTCTACGCTGGTATGGAACAGACGATTTCCTTGGGCTTCATTGATGCGAACACGGCCATTGACTTCGAGTTCATTTCGCTGGTGTTTGACTTTGAAGGACCCAACCCTGCTCGAGACGCTCAAGCCATCTCTTATTCGGGGACCAACAACACCTTCTGGTCTGATTCCCCTTACATCCACCTCTTGCCAACCAGCAAGATGACCCAGACCACCAACGAATCGGGTCTGCCGTGGATCATGCTTGATTTCCACTTCAAGTTCAGTTGGGACTGGCCCGACGAAGAGATGGGTGATGTGGCCTTGCTCTACAAGGAACTGGGCAGTTCAGACCCATCGCGCATCCTCTTGCTCGAACACACCTTCCGCGTTGAGAACGACCTCATGCTCTCACCGACGGACTTCAAGGTGGAGGACATCAGTGAACCCAGAACCGGTCCCGTCGCAGACGGTAGCCGTGTGCGCAAGGACGACCGCTTGGCCTTCACGGGGCGTGTGGTCTACGAAGGAAGCCAGGTGCCAGCACCCCGAGACGTCGGTATTCTCGTGGAGGTCTTCGACGGTGAGAAATTGTGGTCCGACGGCTCGTTGACCTCCGAGGGTGATTACGCCGTTGAAGTGCCGCTTTCCTCGGCCTTGACGCTGCAGTCTTCGCCATCTCGAACCTGCTTGATTTCCATCACCAACATTCCCGGACGAGGGGAAGACATGACGGGCACTCTGGTTTCGACCACGCTACAAGTCGTCGTTGATGACGCAGCACCACGTGTCACTCGCCGAATCGCTCCGCTCAACGTCATCGATATTTCCGCCAACAACGATTTGACCCAAATTGAAGTTGAATTCCAGGGTACCGAAGACGCCGACTTAACCGGTTCAAAGCAAATCGTCCACTGGGTGATGCGCGACGCCACACGAACCATGACCATCGGTGCAGGCTCAACCCTGCTTGGCATGCAGCAAGACGGACAGAACGTGATGTGGACGGGCGTTGTTGACATCACGGCCGGCGGAACGGTGATTCCCAAGGCTGGGGACTTCGTTGGTTTCTACGTGACCGGCTATGACGCTGCAGGCAACCAATTCCCGGTGGTTTCGAACTCCGAAGCCAGTCCAATTCCCGAGCTCGCCTCGGACGACACGGACTTTGAACGCCAATGGGTCCGTCTGGGTGCTGTTGGTCCCGAGCTGCGCGTCAAGAACATCGTGATGAGCGACGACCACATTGCGCCCGGTGCCAAGATCGACATCACGGCGACGATTTACAACGCTGGGGGCAACACCACTTCGCAGTTCAAGGTCGCGTTCTACGCTGGTTCAAGCGATGAGCCCTTTGATGTGGTTCGTGTAAACGGCATTGATGCTGGCGAACTTTACCCTGTGAGCATCGTTTGGGAATCCGAAGACGTCGACCGTATCCGTGTGGTTGTCGATGCCGAAAACGAAGTGCCTGAAGCCAACGATGACGACAACTCGGCTGAACACGCCGTGACCATTGCGTACGGCCAATACCTCGGTTGGTTTGACTCGGTTCGCGAACAGCCATTGGCCTGGATGTTTGCAATTCTCAGCATCTTGACCTTGGCGATCGTCTTCACCGTCGCTACCAAGACCTCCATTGACTATGGCGAGGGCGCCTTTGACGAAGACGAGTCCGATTGGGAAGATGAGGACGAGGACGAAGACGACGAGTTTGACGAAGGGGACGATTGACCCTTCTTCACAGCGTCCTGATTCCAGCCAAATCCTCAAATGCAGTGGGCTGAGCCATTCTCCACGAGGGTGGGGAGAGTATGTCACGCGTTTTCTCCCGACTTCATCCATCGCTGTCCCAAGCGCTTGATGAAAAAGGCTGGAACGCCACGCCCGTACAAGAACACGTCATCCCCGATCTCATGGAGGGTCATGACCGCTTGGTCATCGCACCCACCGGTTCGGGCAAGACCATGGCGGGGATTCTCCCGCTGTTCCATCGTTGCCTTTCCGAAGACTGGTCTTCGCTTTCGGTGTTGTACATCACGCCCTTGCGAGCCCTCAACAGGGACGTTGACCGAAGGTTGAGAGAGTTGGCTGCTGCTGTGGGCTTGCGCGTCGATGTTCGCCACGGCGACACCAGCCAGGCTCAACGAGCGAAGCAAACGCGAAACCCACCCAATCTTCTCGTGACTACGCCCGAAACTTTCCAACTCATGTTCAGTGGCAAGAACCTCAGGGCCATGCTCAGCACGGTGCAAGCGGTGGTCGTTGACGAGGTTCACGACCTCGCCGCCTCTGAACGAGGCTGGCAACTCGGGGTCGGACTCGCCCGTCTCGAAGCGTTAACCGGTCATGCCGTCCAGCGTCTTGGCCTTTCAGCGACCGTTGGCAATCCCGAGGCCGTCGCCCATTGGCTTTCACCCGGCAAGGCTCAACCGCTCATCACCACGGGCCAACGCGCCACCGAATTGACGGTGGAATCGCCCTACCCGACCCCAGAAGACGAGATCAACAGCGTGGAAAGTGCGCTGAGCCCCAAGCAACACGCGTCCTATCGTCACCTCTGCGACATCCTGCGAACACAAGCGCCGTGTTTGGTGTTCGTGAACAGCCGAAGCGATGCGGAGACGCTCTCCACACGCCTGCAAGGCATGGCACCCGACCTGAAGATCGGTGTTCATCACGGGTCCCTCGCCGCCGAAACACGCCAGCAGATGGAGGACGAACTGCGAGACGGGACCCTTGCAGGTTTGGTCTGCACGTCCAGTCTGGAACTCGGCATCGATGTTGGCAGTGTTCGGCGAATCGTACAGGTCCACTCGCCCAAATCGGTGGACCGTATGTTACAGCGCGTAGGCCGGGCCGACCACCGGCTCGGTGGTGTTGGCCGTGGCCATGTCATCTCGTGGGATGTTGACCACTTGCTGGAATCGGCGGTGGTCGCCCAACGCGCCATGAATGGCGACATTGAGCCGGTGGTGTGGCGAAAGCGCCCGGGCGTCATCGCCGCCAACCAATTGGTGCTCATGGCCCATTGTTTCAAAGCGGTCAGTATCGATGAAGCGACTCGCCTTATCGCCGCAGCGCCGCAATTTGAGGGATGGGAACGGCCGGATACCGAGGCGCTCTTGCACGTTCTTGCAGAACGATGGGTGCTTCGTTTCACGCCAAAGCCCGCCGAGTTACCGTGGTACCGTTGGCCCAAGGCGGTCTACGCTGAGGCTCGCGAGGCCGCCGCAGCGCGCGGAGAAAACCTACCAGAGGACCTGCCGTTGTATTCCACGCCCGATGAAGAGCTTCCCCGAATCTACACCGAGCGCACCGTTGACGTTCCCAAGCGGTTCGCTAGGGGCTGGTTTTCAACCGCTGGAAAAACACGCGAGTGGGTTTCCAATCATCTGTCAATGATTCCCGACAAGAAGACATATCGGGTTCGGGATGCGGTCACACGGCGAAGCCTCGGCAACGTGGACGAAGCCTTTGTTCTCAGCCTCAACGATGCGGGCGAAGACGACGACGGCACACCTCGTCGCTTTGTCATCGCTGGTCGCACCTGGCTCATCGTCGACGCTGACCCTGAGCAGTCCGAACTGCTCGTCGCTCCGGTCAACGACCACGGGAAAGCCCCGCAGTGGTTGGGTGAACTGCCTCCCGTCCCAGAATCGGTGGCCAGGGATGTCGGTTATCTTCGCCACCTCATCGCTCACGACCTGGGCTTGCTCGAAGCACCCGAACCACCGACTTTGGACCCGCTCGCTCTCATTCCGTCCCGCGCCACATCACTGGCTGATTATCCTCTGGACGATGAAGCCCGAAGCATGCTCGCCGAGACGGTTGCCGCCCACGTGGACGCGACCGGCACGTTGCCCACCGACCGT
>CALGEM010000340.1 GCA_937881505.1 uncultured euryarchaeote | reverse complement strand
TAATTTTCTTCTCAACCGCGGCAAGGTCGTCTCGAAGGAAGAGCGTAGTTTTTGGCTGACTGCTGCTCATCTTGTCGCCGGTCATCCCCACCGCAAAATGGTGGTAGGTGGAGGCTGGCGCCATGAGGCCAAGACCGCCTAAGCGGCGCTCCAGCCTCAACAAAGCCATACGAATCGAATGTTTGTCTCGTTGCGTTGCCGAAGGCACATGGACATGGCCTTGTTTCGGGCTTGACATGATGTCGGAGAAACCGAGTTCGCTCAAGGCCTCGACTACGGAATCAAACACAGCAGCGACTTTGCCTTTGTCCACCCGGCCGTTGGGCAGTTGTCCAAAGGCCGCCGCATTCTCATCGTGGATGGAAAGACTCACCAGCAGGCCTCGGGAGGAGGCATCTCTGAGGTTGAACCAGTTGGTCTTCGCCGCTAAACCTCTCGTCAGGCGAAGGTGAGGGTCTTGGTCAACCCCGACTGGAACAACCACCGGGCGTAGACCACCAAATTCATCCATTTGCGGATGTAAGATATCCCCCACTTGAACCAAAGGCGCCTGAACGTGGGCCAAGTTGGTTTCTCCGGAGAACCCGTAGATGGATTCGAATTCGTTCAAATTGGTCCGCTTACCGAGTTGGAAACCAAGGCGCTGCACAACAGGGCGAGTGGATTGAAAGTAGACATTGGTCTGTTCTGGATTGAGACCCAAAGCAGCGTAATGGGCGATGTATTCCTCAAGGGCTACACGACGGCCTTTCTCAAGTGAGACACCACGCGTCGCTTGGCTCTCGAGGTCGGCAACGGCAATGGTGACATCACCGCCTTGCTGTTGGAACCACTTCACCTGTTCCACCACCATGGAATGCCCAAGATGCATTTGCCCACTCGGCATCAATCCGGTCAACACGCCAAATGAAGAACCCGTCCGTTGAGCTTCGAGAATTTGGTCCACATCTCGATGAGCGAAGACAATGCCACGCCGATGAAGTTTGGAAGGGGCGTCCAAGGCCACACCTTCCACAAGGGCTGCCTCCGGTTCATGCAGCGCTTCCACGACACCAAGTGCCCCGACTGCCGCAAGCCCATGTTCAAGGAGAT
>CALGEM010000339.1 GCA_937881505.1 uncultured euryarchaeote | reverse complement strand
GCAACAAGGGCTGCACCGGTGAAGGCTACTCCGTCTTCCGAACCACCAACGCTGGCATTTCCTGGACCGAGCACCCCTTGCCCACCGAAGTCACCGGCACGGCCGATACATGGAACGCAGAGGAAGCACAGGTCGAGGTGGATTCCGAAGGCAACGTCCACGCCATGTGGAACGGGCTTGACAACAAGCCCTACTGGTCCTACTCCCGCGACCAAGGCGAGACGTGGTCAAACGCCACGATGATCGCACCGCCCATCAACCTCTCCGGCACCGGCTTCCCGGTGGTGGTCGCTGGTGATGCTGGCACCGTCGCCTTTGGCTACGTGGGTGAAACAGCCGGTGAAGATGAGGTTTGGAATGCCTACTTGACCTACACCACCGACGCCTTCAACGAGACCCCGCTGCTGACGACCGTCCAACTCAACGCGGTGGGCGACCCCATTGACACCGAGCCGGACTGCGGCTACAACCGATGCGGCGGGCTGGGTGATTTCCTCGACATCCGTGTCGACGCTTACGGCCGCACGTGGTTCTCGCTCTCGCACAACCTGGCCGACAAGGGCATCTTTGGCACCTTTGACATCGGTCCAAGCCTGCGCGGTGAGACCATCACGATGCTTGAGGAAATGCCCGCTGGCGGCCCCATGACCTTGTGAGGTCAGCGGACGCACCCTCAAGAAGCAGAACCTCTGTTCGCTGTCCATGGAGGGTGGGGAAGCCAAGCCGTCAAACCGACGACGAGCGGTGTTGATGGGCGCACTTTTGCTGCTCTCACCTTGGCTTCTCGTCCAAGGATGGATTCTGGTTGGCGCACCCACGCCCGAGCACACCACCATGCCGTCGTGCCCCGAACAGACGATGAACTGCGCATCCCTCTCCAGCAGCGATACGGTCCGGATGGACGCTGGTTTGACCACGGTGATCGAAGCCAACATCAGCGAGGTGTGGACGGCATGGGAGGACTGGTCGGAGGATAACGGCCTGCGAGACGTGCTGGACGACACCCAGGACGATGGGGAGCGATTCTCCCACCGCGTCGCCATCACACCGTTTTGGCGCTTCCCCGATGATGTGGTCGTTCAGTTCGCCGTCCAAGGCGACGACACCGCCATCAGCTTGTATTCTGCTTCACGGCTCGGACAGAGCGACCTTGGGGTGAACCCCGACCGACTTGAAAACCTTCATGCCGCTTTGGTGGCGGTTCAAACCACGAGTTGAGCGGACGCACGGTCCCATCCAAAGGGATAGCCCTCGCCGTCCACAAAGACGATGTTCACGCCCACGCCGGATTTGTGGAAACCGATGAGCTGGATTTCGTGAATGGCGTGGCCACTGGGCGCTCGTCCGAGAACGGGAAGGGCGTGGCGCGCAAAGAAGGAGCGTTTTCTGGGCTTCTTTTCCTCGCTGGATTTGAGCGTGCGACGTGTTCCTTCCACGTCGTCAAACCACGGCAGCGGCCCTTCGGGTGAGAAACGCAGGCCGAGAATCATGTCAATCCCCTGCGTTTCTTGAGCAGCATCGGCATCAGCGCCGCTGGGAATGGCCGGGGCATTGGGATGGGTGTGGAGCCAATGGGTGAAGCGTCCGGCACGGGAGCCTCGGTCGGCCGAGAACATGTCGTCGGTCCAGTCTTCGGGCAGGTGGTGGACGGAGTAGGAATCACCACGGTTGACGATGTGGGCTTCCTTGATGACGTAGCCTTGACCTTGAAAGAGCCTTGAGTGCACTTCGTCGCCCTCAAAGTAGGCGTTCACTTCGTCTCGATGTGGGCGTTCAGCGTCGATGTCAATGCCGACCAGAATCTCATCGGGAAGGGCTTGCAAGGCCCACCAAACAAGGGATTGGAACACCTCACCGGGCATGTGAACTTGGGCGAGGTAGCCGGCACGTTGTGCGTGTGAATCACGGTTGTAGGAGGTCATGAGGTCCTCCAACCACGCCTCCACCATGTTTTCCCCAAAGGCCCGACCGTCAAAAGACCCGCGTAGGACAATCTTTGAAGAAGTGTGGCTCCAGTGGTCCACCATGGCGAAGAAGAAGAGTGGGTTTGGTCGGTTCCTCGGGGCCATCACCGGAACGCCTTACGAACGCCTGCTCAAGCAGATTGACAAACTCGTCGACCAGTACGATGAGGATGAGGAAGAACTCGCCAACCAACTGGAGGCCATGGTCGACCAGGCAGGCGATGCTTACGAAGAAGAAAGCATCGACGAAGAAGAGCACGACCTTGTCATCGAAGCCATCGAAGAGGCCGACCCCGAAGGTCGCGTGTTTGGCAAGTTGGGTTCCGACGAGGACAGTTTCTACGATGGAGACGTCCCCAACGCTCCCGAACTCAAGCGTGAGAAGCGAGCCAATCTTGACGATTTGATGAGGGCCAAGGGGGATGAATTCACCGGCAGTTTTGGGCGAGAAGAGTTCGAAGAATTCCGCGAACGAATGACCGATGAGTTCTACCAAGAATCGGACAACGCCATACGACAGGGTGACCACGAAGCGGAGATTCGCACCACCAACCGTGTCTTCGGTGGCGCCGAGGAAGACGTTGACGACGCCAAGCGTCGCATTGCCGAAGAAACCGGCATGGCCAACCCCGCTGCCCAACCGGAACCTGAACCTGAAGAAGAGGAAGAAGAGTACGACGGCAATTATTCCATTGACGAAGACGGCGTGGAATGGTTTGAGGACGAGGACGGCTACTGGTGGTACCGAGAAGAAGGTCAAACCGAATGGCAGCCTTACGATGAGGAGTGAGGAAATCCTCATCATCCTACGCCCTCTCTCGTTTCATTATGAACAGAGGGCTCGCTCGTTTCATCGGGGATGTTTTCGACCTCTTTGCCGATAATGCTCTGTTCTTTGGCATCGTTGGCATTGTTTGTTTTCTGTTCGGACCGAGCCTCCTGGTGCTCCTTGAGCGAAAAGAGCGTCTTCCACGAGCGGTCGTTTGGCTCTCCACATTCTTCTTGACACCGATCATCATGATCTTCTTGCTCTTCGTGGCTAACCCGCAAACTTACTGCAACGACCCGCTTCCTCACGAGGCGTTTCGTCTGTTCTATCCGCTCTTCCTCCCGTTGATTCCCCTTTACATCCATTATGCCCGAGCAGAGCACCTCAACCACCCCTTCCAATTTGGCCTCATCCTCGTGATGTTGAGCCTGGGCGTGTTTAGTCTGACCATCGGCTACGAGATCTTCCATCTTGCTTACCAGTCGGTTCAGGGACACGGCGTCGTCTACAGCGGTGCGAGGGCATGGGAGTGCGCCTACCTCAACAGCGCTTCTGAAATTTCGGCTCGCGGCACCGTTGGCACGGCAACGCTTGTTTTCTTGGCGGTGCAGGTCCTCGTCCTCATCGCCGTTCGACGGATGAAGCATCGCCAATCCGAACCTCAGGGCACCCCTTCAAGCGACGCAGGCGTCGAAGCGTGAAGCATTGAACCCGGTTTCATCAGCTTCAGGTTGCGAATTGGAACGCATACGGATTGTCGTTGACCTGCCGGCGGAACAGGACGATTCGGCTGACCCAAAACGCCAACGCCAGCCCGCCCAAAAGCGCATTCCACTGGATGAGCAGGCTCATGCCCCACAGGCCGAAGTAGAAGAGGCTGCAAGCGAACAAAAGCGCCAACAAGTACACCGGAGCCAGGTTGATTCGGGGGTCCAGGAAGGAGTAGATGTAGTACCCCTGCGGAAGTCGTGCGTACGCGTAGGAAAACAAGACGTAGACGATCCCAAAGAGAATGGGGAAAATTCCGAACTGCCATTGAAGCTCTGCTTGCACCAAGAACAGATCAACTGCGAGGAAAATCGCCGTGTAGTTGTGCATGACCAATTCGTAATTTTTGAAGAAGTTTCCAAACGGCCGTTTCAACGCTATTTCCTCGGGTATGATGATGTAGCGAATCACGGTTGCGGTGATGAAGGCAGCACCGTAGGCGATGGGCATCAGCGCAACGGTCAGCGTGTTCAAAAGCCAGGGGACCTCGAAGTTGAACACGGTCATCCACGTCGCAGTGCCGGCGATGAAAAAAGCCAATCCAAACACCATCAGCGTCCAGCTGCTGAAGGTCCCGATTCGTTCAAAGCCCATGGTTCGAATCATGGCTTCTTCCCCCGTTTCATGCAGGATCACGAACATACGTCCGGGCTCAGGATTTCGTACCATCCAGAACACGACGGTGTGGAACGCGAGGTAGGCACAGGCGTAGCGGAACAAACCGATGAGGATCATCGGAAGGGCTGAGGTTTGGTACGAACGACCCGATTCTCCCAGCATGTCGTTGATTCCAACGACGACGTAGAAGACCACGGCGAGCACGGTGATGGTCAGGGCGCACAGCAGGGAAACAGTGGTTCGGTCCGGTTCCTCAGACGCTGAAACCTGTTCCATGAATCCGAGGCAGCGTTCCTGCTTTTATGCAGTTTCCCGTGAACCGAGGGGTGGCTATCGCCACACATCCAAGGTGGCCAGGTCAAACTTGACCACACCCCGGTCGGCTCCCAGCCTCACCATGGCGTCGTTCTTCGCCGATGCGCTCGACATGGCGATGACGGTGGACGGTCGTTGAACGTCCGAGCGCAGCAGCGCTTCGAGCACTTGATAGCCGTTCATCGGTGGCATGTAGTGGTCGAGCAGTAACACGTCGGGAGCGAACGCTCGAATCCGCTCCACGGCGTCGGTTGAATTCCATCGCTGCTCAATGACGAGCGCGTCCGTGTTGACGCCGCCGGCGGCCAGTATGGCTTGGATGTCGTAATGGTCCTCAAAGGCCAGCACCCGCATGCTACGGCCTCAGGAAGGAATCGGTTGTTGCTCCCACCAGGGCGGGGCGAGGAACCAGCGATCGTCGTCATCTGGTCGGTCGATGAGCGGCAGGCTGAGGGTGGAGGAGGCGTCAAAGTTCACGTTCATGCCAATCGCAGCACACGGGCTTGGCAGGTAGTCCTCTCCAGTTTCGGTCAGCACGACTTCGATGACCGCGCCGGCGTTGAGGTCAACGTCCATCGGGTTGAATTCCATCAGCATGGTGTAGGCGGAGAACGGCGCCGCTGTCTTGGCTTCGTAGCCACCGTCACGATAGCGCACGTCCATGGTCGCGTGGCCCACACGGAGCCCATCAGCGTACATTGTGGCGAAGACCTGACCGCCGTTGCAGGCCAGTGTGTTCACGGACAGGTGGAGGGTTGGCATCCCTGAGATGTGGGTGTCCTCTTCCAAGGCGGGCAGCGTGAAACTTCGTTGGTTGTTCGTGTTCACCGTGCCACCGGTTCCCTCGACGGCGTCAAGGGCTACAGGCCACCATTCCATGTCTTCGGGAGGCCATGTCTCTTCGACGTGCCACTTGCCGTCGTGCGTTTGGATTTGCACCATCGGTTCGGGTTCTTCACCGATGTCCTTGAGGTAGTAATCGAACCAGCCATAGAGTTCCACCGCCCAGTCCATGCGACTCATGTTCGGGTAGGCTTCAGCACCGTAGCCGCTACCCATCTCGCTATGCCGGTCGGGCTGGTCGGGGTAGTTGTGCGCCCATTGACCTGCGATGGCCCGGGCGTTGATGCCGGCGTCTCGCATCAGTTGGTAGGTCGGGAAAGCGTGGTATGGGTCAACGTTCCAATCCTGCATGCCCCAA
>CALGEM010000338.1 GCA_937881505.1 uncultured euryarchaeote | reverse complement strand
GAAGGTCGCCAACCGGTACGATTTCTTCCTTTCCGAAGTGCCTCACATGGGCCTCATCGGTCGCCACCTCGGTACCGTTCTCGGTCCCCGTGGCAAGATGCCTCGCCCCGTTCCACCCACCCTTGACCCCGCCGTCCTCGCTGCAGGTCTTGCCAGCACCGTCGTGGTCAAGTCCGGCGACAAGATGACCTTCCACGCTTCGTTTGGAACCGTCAAGCAATCCCATGATGAACTTCTGGCCAACGCCATGGAAGTTTACACCCGTGTCACCAGCAAACTGGAGCGTGGCATTGGCAACATCCGTTCCTTGTTCATCAAGACCTCAATGGGTCCATCACAACGCATCGAGGTGATCAATTGATTCCAAAGGTCATGTCCTGGAAGAGGGACACCGTTGACGACCTTCACGCTCTGTTGACCAGCGGTGAGACCATCGCCGTCATTGACATTCACGGCGTCCCCGCCTCGGCCATGTTCGGCATGCGAGCCGAACTCCGTGGCAACATGAAGATTCAAGTGGCGAAGAAGCGCTTGATGAAGCTCGCTTGGGAACGCGCTGGCTTTGACTTCGCTGACCTCGAGAAACTCTACGCCTCCGCTGTGCAACCTGCTTTGGTCTCAACCTCGACGTTCAACTCCTTCCAGTTGTTCACCGAACTCAAGAAGACCGAGGCCGGTCGAGCCGCCAAAGAAGGCGACATTGCACCCTACCAAATCGTGGTGGAGAAGCAAGACACCGGTATGCCTCCTGGCCCCATTGTTGGTGACCTGAACTCGGTCGGCATTCCTGCAAAGATCATGGGTGGTAGTGTCCAGATTCAGAAGCGCACCGTGGTGCTGGAAGAAGGCGAAGTCTTCGAAGGCGAACTCGGTATGATGCTCTCGAAGATTGGCATCAACCCCATGGTTACGGGCCTCCGTCTCTGCGGGACCCTCGAAGATGGTACGCTCTTTGAGCCAGCCACCCTCGACATCGACTACGAACAATTCGAGCAAGACTTGATCGGCATGGCCGCAGGTGCGTTCAACCTCGCCTGCAACATCACGTGGTTCACGCCAACCACCATGCCAACCCTTCTTGCCAAGGCCAGCGGAGAAGCGCTGGCTGTTGCTTTGGAAGCAGCGGTCGCTACGGCCGAAACGCTTCCCCACTTGGTGGCTCGAGCCCACGCCAGCGCCCTCGGCGTTGCTGGCACGCTGAGCCCCGATGCACTCGACGACGAATTGGCTGCCATGATGGGCGCTGCTGCTTCTGCAGCCGCTTCCGCCGCAGCCGCTGTCGACACGAGCGCTTCTGAAGCCCCAGCCGAGGTTGAAGAAGAGGAAGAAGAGGAAGAAGAGGGCGGCTTTGACGGCCTCGGGAGCCTGTTCGGCTGAACAAACAAAACACATTGAGGTGAAAAAACATGGAATACGTATACGCTGCTATGCTGTTGCACGCTGCTGAAAAAGAGATTGATGAGAAGTCGGTAAAGGCTGTCCTGAAGGGCGCTGGCGTCGACGTTGACGACGCTCGAGTGAAGGCCCTCGTGGCCTCCCTCGCCGGAGTCAACATCGCTGAAGCCATGACCCAAGCTGTTGCTGCTCCTGCAGCAGCCGCTGCTGCCCCTGCCGCCGCTGGCGGTGCCGAGGCCCCTGCTGCTGAAGAAGCAGAAGAGGAAGAGGAAGAAGAGGAAGGCGGCTTCGACGGTCTTGGCTCGCTCTTTGGTTGAGCAAGGTCCGATCGCTGCCGATTCGCACGCCGGTTAACGCCGGTTTTCGTGTGAGCGCGGCCTGTCCATCGGTCCTTGTCCACGGGAACACCTCGCCCTTCAGGGGCGACGACCGTGAAAGCGCCGCAATCGCACGCACGACATCCTCGCACAAAGCCTTGAGCGAGAGCCAGATGACGAAAGGGTTCATCCCTGCCAGTCTGCTCGAATGTTCATGGTCAGAAAGGCGACGCTCGACCTTGAGGTCAGTGTGTCAAGCATTCAGGCCATCCGAATCTTTCGCGAACTCGCTGAAGAAGCGGGCTGGGCCCTCGAACGTCATGAAGGCTCACGCCTTGTCGACCGATTTGCCATCATCATGCCCATGGCTCAGTCGGCGCGCACCCTTGGGCTCAAGGTTTTGAACGGGCCCATGCGCGGCATGGAATTGACGTGCTGGTCGGAAACTCGTGGCTCGTCTGGCGCGGTCAACATTGCCTCGTGGCTGGTCCCCGGCGGGCCCGAGGAACCGCTCTTCAGAACGCTGGTCCATCACTGGGTGGCTCGGATGGATCGCTGCCCCTGGCGTTGGACCTTCGGTGAACGCTCCAAAGTTGGCTACCTGTTGCCCGTTTGGCGCCAATCACGCCGTCGATTTTCCAACCTTGGTTTCAACACAAAAAAGGGCGGTTGGCCGGTCGCTGCACAGGACGATTGGCCCGGTGAATTCCGCGTGGATGATGCTCAAGATTCAGCAGTCGTTTCATCCGAAGAGGAGTGAAATCGCCTCCCCCTTTAGGGGGGGAGGCGCCTGTGATATTGGGCTGGTGCTTAAATGGCTCAACCGTTTGCAGAGCATACCGAGGTGGCGTTATGCTGAACGATTCACAAAAACGGAAGGCGCTCGTCCTCTCGTTGTTGATGGTCATGTTGGCGCAAACGGCCTACATCGAGGGCTATCGCGGATGGACCTTGGCTGACCAAACAAATCCTTCGTTGCTCAATGCTGGTTGCAATGACATCACCCGAACTTCCGGCACACCGATTTACGTTGATGTCGCCCAAGGCTCGGACGATTGGGCTGGCACGTGGTCTTGTCCGAAAGCCACCTTGTCGGATGCCCTGAACATCTCTTCAGCCAACGACGAGATCATTCTCGCCAGCGGCCTGTATCACGAAAATGTCACCGTTTCCAACAAAGACAACCTGTTGATTCGGGCTGCGGATGGGGCTCAAGTCGTGTTTGACGGAACCCGAAGCATCGCGGACGATCTGAACGTTTCCTGGGGTGCTGCGGACAGCGACGGCATTCAGGAAGTCACCCTCCCGGTCGACGGCTGGCAGCTCTTCCTCGCCTACGATGAACAGGTGCCTGCTCGATGGCCAAACGCTGGATTTGATGATCAGACCGTCTTCAATCGTTCATACTGGGCAGAAGGGACTCTCACAGGCTCGAACAACGCCTACACGATTGGCTGGTTGACCGATGCAGGGCCCGAAACGGGCGTTCACACCGGCCTGAACGAGACGGTGAATGCGTCGGGACTTGACCCAATCGGAGCGATCGCTGTCATGAACTTGGGTTCCTTCCGCAGCAACAGCCGCATCATCACGGATTGGAATCCAAACAACGGCACCTTTGCCTACGACGGTAACGGCGTGGGGTGGAAGACCAAGCACCATGCCTACTTCTTGGAAGGTAAGCGCGAACTCATCGACCAGGACGGCGAATGGTGGTTCAACAACACGAACAACCGCCTCCACTACAAGACGCCGTCCGGCCAGAACGCCAACGATTTGGATTTGCGCGTCAAGGTGCAACCCTTCGCCATCAGCGTTGATGGCTCGGATGGTGTAACGATTCAGGGCATCGATTTCTTTGCAACAACTGTGAATTTCAACAACTGTGATGGTTGTTCCTTTACCAACGCCACCCTCGAATATCCAAGCACATCCAAGCGTGGTCTAGGCATTGCTGGTGAATCCGAAGACGACCGCTGGATGACTCGCTTCTATCGTTCAAAGAACTCCTTTGTTGACAACATCTCGATCACCAACACCGACGGTGGAGCCATTGAATTCCAAGGTTCTCCGGGCCAATCGCACAACAACACGGTGAACAATTCCTACTTCCATGCCATCGATTGGTCAGCGGCCGATCAGAAAGGCCTAATGGTCACGATTTACGAGGGAGGCCGAGACATGTACTTCACCAACAACACCGTTCACCTCACCGGTGCATCATCTGTTCTCTCCATTGGTGATGCACCCAAGGTCTTCTACAACGAGGTGTGGGATGTTGGTTATTTGCAAACGGACGGTGCCGTTGTCCAAGTCATGCAAGGCGAAGCACCAGGTGCAGAAATTGCTTACAATTGGATCCACGATGTCATCAAGTACGGTGCTCGCTTTGATGCACCCATCAATCAGGTCGGCACGGGTGCCAACGGCACCATGCACCATAACGTCATCTGGAACGCCGCTGGTGGATTGATGGTCAAGGGCGACTATCACAACATCCACAACAACACCGTGTTCAATTCCACTGGCAAGAACGACATCATTTTCCTGACCGATGGCGGGATTAACAACAAGAATTCGACGCTTCATCGAAATGCCGTCGATGCAATGGCAGACCACCGTTCGGACGATGTCTTCGCCAATCCCCTGCCCAACGGCTCGCATTGGAACAATTGGAACGGTTACGTGCAAGGACAGCAAGACAAAATGACAGCAGGTAGTGGACAAACATGCGCTCTTTATTCAAATTCTTCTGTGTACTGTTGGGGGAGCAATTTCTTTGGCGCCCTTGGTGATGCAAGCACAGCAGGCGATTCCAATGTTCACGAACCGGGGTGGGTTGATCTCGGTGCTGGCCGGACCGCCACATCTATTGCTCATGGCGGCGTTGCAGCCCACCATGGTTGTGCAATTCTTGATAACAATTCTCTGAGTTGCTGGGGATGGAATGGTCAAGGACAACTTGGTCTTGGCAACACGACCAATCAAGGGGCTGCAACATTCGTTGACTTAGGGACGGGTCGTTCACCAGTTAAAGTGACACTTGGACAATTGCACACCTGTGTTCTGCTGGATAACAAATCAGTTTATTGCATGGGCGACAACCAATACAGCCAAGTCGGAGATGGAACAACGGTGGACAAAACCACTCCAACCTTCGTTGATTTCGGAAATAATCGTTATGCCGTGGACATTGAGGCTGGACATCTCCACACATGCGCCTTGCTGGACAACGGTTCAGTTTCCTGCTGGGGGTACAACAACTACGGACAGTTGGGATTGGGCAATACGACCACGACGGTGTCAGTTCCAACCTATGTGCCATTGCCATCAGGCAGGCAGGTCGTTTCCTTGGGTATTGGAAAACATCACACATGTGTTGCGTATGATGACGGAGATGTTGCATGCACAGGTCGAAATCAACAAGGCCAACTTGGAATCGGATCTACTGTGCAGAAAACTTCCCTTACAGCGACACAATCCTTAGGCAATCCAGCATTGAAGGTGGTCGCAGGCTCATATTTTTCGTGTGCACTGCTGAACAACGGTTCTGTTCGCTGTTGGGGCGACAATGCCTACGGCCAATTGGGTATCAACACCAATATCGATAGCACCTCGCCAGCGACATCAGTTCATTTTGAGGCTGGTTCATTCGCAATTGATCTCACCTCAGGTTTGGAGCACCTATGTGCCCGTCTTTCCAATGGTTCAATGGCTTGCTGGGGTCGAAATCATATTGGTCAACTTGGAATTGGAAACGTTCTAAATCAAGACGAACCTGTTGTCCTTGAGAACATCAGTTCGCTTTCAAGCACCTCTATTCGAGAAATGTTGGTTGATCCCGACAACAGTGATTTCCGCCCAAAGTGGGGCTCGCATTTGCACATTCTCAATGCGGGAGCTTATGACGCGGACGACAGCGACCCCTGGGCTGCAGGTGTCTCTTGGACCTACAGTTCGATGAGCAATCCGATTTCTGGCTGTATGGATTCCATCGCCATCAATTACAACAGCAACGCCGTCTTTTCTGACGGTTCCTGCATATACACGGCCCTCTCCTCTTCTTCGTCCACCCTTTCACTTGAAGTTGGTGTGTCAATGACGCCGTACACGCTGACCTACAACACACCGTTCCTTGAAGACGACAAGCAGACAGCCGCCTCTTCTGGTTATGTGGGAGCGGGAACAAACATCGCTTTGGACTCCAACGGAGC
>CALGEM010000337.1 GCA_937881505.1 uncultured euryarchaeote | reverse complement strand
ACAAATTTAGTGCGTGCAAGGGCTTTGCGTGGACCATATACAACGCTACCCTTGTGTTCGTATGTATTTCGATGGGAACCCGTTGCATTCAGAGTCTAAAAGGCCCATTGTAAATTTGCCATTCAGGCAATTTCTGTTTATTTTTAGGCCACCCTAAATTTATCAAGTACAGCCCCTCGACCTAAAACATGGGCCTGTCGTCAGACCGAATGCTTACTGTGGTTGGTGTTGTCTCCACCATTGTTTTGCTATCGAGTTTAATGTATGAGTTCCTTCTTCATGATGAGGATGAGGTGGCCTTTACAATCGATGATTCAGGAATGATGGAGGATGTATCGAGCATCGCCTCGTTTGGACCGAGGGTTGCAGGTTCAGTTGAAGAGTCACTTGCTTCAGACTACATCAGTCAGCGTTTCACGGAAATCGGCTTGGAGAATGTCAAAGTAGAGGAATTTCAAGTGACAGGAGCATGGTTTGTTGACGCTGAGCCAGAAGACCATCAAATTTTGATGCATGCACAATTGGAGCAGGGCGTGCAAAATGCCCCTGGGTTGCCAGATGGTTCAGCGGGCACGGGTCGGATTGCAATTGATGAAACGGGGGAATTGAATCACGTTGAGAGTTTCACTTTCATGGGATATTCGGGTTCAATTCACAAGCACGACAACATGCTCACCTTCATTGGAAATGGGTCCGCTGAGAATTTTGATAATATTGGTGATATGACCGACCTTGCCGTGATGATTAGTTATGACAATACCCGTAGCCTTGCTGACATCTACAGAGATGCCATTGATCGGAATGCAGGCGTTGTCATGATCTACACAGAGGGCGTCGAGACACCTCCCTTTCGCTCCGTTACGGTGCAAGAAAACGGTGCTACAGTTCCATTCCCTGATGCCTATGGAGGTCAATACGCTGATGCATTGATTCCTTACATATACATCTCTGAAAGTGTTGCGATGAAGTTCCATGATTACATCGAACAAGCTGCAAGCGACCCCACATTGTATGCCTCTCTGGACGGATTCTGGGAAGGAAATAACGTTGGTACGAGAAGCGTGAAAGTGGTGACTGGGGAACTCCCTGGCCACGGGAATGGAGAGATATTGGTTGGCGCGCATCATGATTCAGTATACATCAGTCCTGGCGCCGTGGACAACGCCGTCGGTGTCGCCCAACTTTTCGAGGTCGCCACTCAATTGAGCGAACTCAATCTTGAATCGACCGTCACCTTTGCCACATGGGGCGGTGAAGAGTTAGGGTTATTGGGGAGTCAAGCCTACATACAATCCTATACCGAGAAAGTTGACGACCTTGACCTGTACATCAACCTCGATTCAACGAATCTCAATCCCTCAATAGGACTTGGAACGCTCGGCATTGAAACCTCAGATCAAAACCTCGTCGACTCGATTTCCAAGATTCAACGTTCGGTGTTGGGGGATGAAGTTTGGGCGGATTACGAGGCCAACATTCTACTGAACGAATTTGGTGGAAACAGCGACCACCGTTCGTTTAACCAACACGGGACCACAACCATCGGGTTTTACGGGTGGGAATACGAACAGTACCATCGTCCAACCGACGTTCCTGATGTTGTTCACCAAGACGGATTAGCGTTGACGGTAGAAATCGTCCTCCAAATCCTTGTTGCTCAGGGAGGTCATGAGAGCATTGAGGAACCACTCATCCAAATTTCAGGCTTAGAGGGCGAGTCTGAATCTTGGGTCTTTCCATTTGTTCTCGCATTGCTCGCAGGCCTTGCTACTGGGATTGGCGGTCTGATTGTGTTTCTTGTAAAAGAAATCAGTCAGGGAATGATGGCCTTCTTGCTCGCCATGGCCGCTGGCGTGATGCTCCTGGTTTCTGTACTCGATTTGTGGTTTGGCCAAGCCATGGAAAATGGCTTTCTTCCTATCACGCTCTCATTTGGTGTGGGGGTAGGCATCGTTTATGCCGTGAGCATGTACACGAACAAGGACGAAGATCTCTCCTCCATGTCAAAAGAACGAAAATTGTACAAATCTGGCATCCTTACAGCCATCGCCCTCGCCATTCACAATTTCCCCGAAGGTTTGGCCATGGGCGTGGCCGTTCTTGAATCAGCTCAGTACGGTATCGTGCTCATGGCCGCAATCGCCCTTCACAACATCCCGGAAGGCATTGCGGTGGCCGCACCAATACAAGCAGGCGGTGGCGGTCGAATGAAGGCGACGCTTATCGCAATGGCAACTGGTTTTACAGAACCACTCGGGGCTTTATTCGCCTTGCTGATTCTTGGCCCGATTTTGACCCCATTCATGGTAGGTTGCTCGCTGGCATTTGTCGGAGGAATCATGACAGTAGTGGCTTACAATGAATTGATTCCACAAGCCAGAGAACAAAATCGCCCTAAACATCTGCTTGTTGGTGCAGTCTTTGGAGCCGCTGTGATGCAACTTAGCCTTCTTCTTCTGGGTTGAAATTGAGATTTGAGTTAGTGCAATGAATAAACTTCAACTTTCTTTCATGAGGCTTCTCCATAACGCCCTTGTGAACATTGTAGACGAATACATGGGTTTGCAGTGGGCTTTATTCATGCCTAACCTATGATTAGGCATCTCATCAGAGGGTCCCTTTGATTAGAAAGTCATAAAATTAGATGGAGAGTAGGAAAATCATGGCCAACACGAACATGCTAATCGTAGGTAGTGTGTTTGTAATCGGTGGAATCCTAACAATCCCGTTGGTTGTTGGCCTTCTGTGTGCCCCATTTGGGTGCTTTCTAATGTTCTTGGGTATTATCATGTCAAATCCTACGACACCACCCGTTGTTGTGAATCAACAACATGGTGCTGCAGGAGGAGGCTATGTGCATGTGGGATATAATCAACAAGGACAGCCAATCTATGCACCAGCAAACTCAATGCCTAATCAACACCAACTTAGGAAGTAGTCATAGGGTTAATGCACAAACCCACTGATTCGTTTTGACCTCATCAGAGGGTTTGCTAATTCCTGAGCAATGGGTAGTTGGGTAGACCCTTCGCAACCAAGCCTAATCATTCAATCAAGGTTGCACTTGTGATTATCACCGGCACGACTGGGCGATCATTACTCTGGGTATCGACCTCAGAAATGGTAGTAACGTGTTCACAACCTTCCGTAATCTCTCCAAATACCGTATGTACTCCATCAAGATGTGAATGATGATTGATATCATCGGGCATGAGGAAGAATTGGCTTCCTCCAGTGTTAGGCGAGGAGGTTTTTGCCATCGAAATCAGGCACGAGAAATGCTGCAATCCGTTATCTGCTTCGTCTGGAATAGTCCAAGAATTTCCAGGGCAATCCGTCTGGTTTGCCATAGCTTGTCCATCACAATAACCATACCAGTCTGCAGCATAACCCCCGGTTCCATCATGATTCTCGAAATCTCCGCCCTGTATCATAAAATCATCAATGATTCTGTGAAAATGAGTCATGTCATAATTTCCTGCAACAACATGTTTCTGCATGTTTTCTGCATGTATTGGTGCAGCAGAATGATTCAACATGATTCGGATGGTGAAGTTAGCAGTCGCATTCTCTATGTTTTCTCCGTGAATTATTTCCATAGAGATGTTGCTGTACACTCCATCCCCGATATTTCCACTTTCGCCCTGTTCTGAATTTTCTTCCTGGATGTCCTCCAAGCATCCCGGAAAAAGGATTACTAAAACCATGCACATAACTCTCAATTTCATGTTATCATTCCTCGAACTAACTATTCCTTATCAACCATTCTTCGAATAAGCAGACGGGGGCCCTCTGATTCAAAACATATCAACCTAGCAACACATGATTGATTGTGAAGAGCGCGCCCATAATGAATGCAAAAAGGAGTAGTCCATTGGCAAATTGGCCTCTATCTTCAAGAGGCTCTCCCATGAATGTCATGCCGTCTTCCATACCTTCGTCCTTGAGTCGGAAGTAACTGATGAGCACGAGCAACATCACCGCGCCTCCGGTCAAGGCATCCATCTGATTGGCATCACTTGCATTTCGAGCAGTCTCAGCTACGAGGGAAATATAGGTTGATACCGTTGCCGTAATAAATGCAAATGCAGATGGATGGAGGACTGCCCATTTTCCTGAGGCCCCATCCATGAGTACCAATGCTGACCAGAGAGTATAGACGAGAATCAATGAACCAGTCACAGATACCTGAGTTGGTAATGGGGTTCCCAAACCTTCTCCTAAAACCAGGCTACCACCATAATTTGCTGGAAACCCTTCTGCAATGACGTCATTGGGCGTCATGATCATTCGAATTGAATAGAATAGCCCAGCCAATACCAACAC
>CALGEM010000336.1 GCA_937881505.1 uncultured euryarchaeote | reverse complement strand
CCTGTTCAGCCCACTCAGCGTTGTATTGCTGAATGGTTCTCCCTTGTTCCAGCAGATCTTCAGCGCTCGCTCCGTTGGCGATTTTGAGCGTGGGTGAATGGTCGGCGATACCCAACCAGTTCCATCCCATTTTGCGAGCGGTGTCGGCCATGACCTCCAGACTGGCTTCGCCGTCGGAGAGCGTGGTGTGGTTGTGAAGCGAGCCCTTGATGTGGCTTGTTTCGATGAGGTTCGGCAGTCCACCGGTTTCCGCCGCCTGTACTTCGCCCATGTCTTCGCGCAACTCCGGTGGAACATAGGCCAGGTCCAAGTGAGCGTAGATGGCCGCCTCGTCAGCGGCCGTTAGCGAATGAACCGCAGCAGCCATGCCCTTCAGGTCACCCGCTTTTGCTTCGGGAATGAGGCCGAATTCGTTCAGCCGCAACCCACGGTCAATGGCCCGCTGACGCATGGCGATGTTGTGCTCTTTGCTGCCGGTGAAGTAGGCCAAGGTAAACGGTTCAACATGCGGGGGAACCAATCGTACCTGAGCATCAATGGTGCCGCCGGCCTCCAATTGTTCGTAATCGTCCCCGCCGATGGCGTCCAACACGTTGGGGTCAATGTGGCCGACGGTGAAGGATTCATCGAAGATGGTGGTGTCGAGGATGAGGCTGATTTTTGAATCGCCGGCGCCTTTGACATCGGCGATGCCCGAGAGGTTCAGGATGGCGTTGGCCACCGTCTCGTGGTCGTCCTCGTCAACGGACACGACGACGTCAAGGTCGCCAATCGTGTCTTTTCGTCGTCGTGCACTACCGGCCAGCGTTGCACGATGGACGCCGTCAAGGGCCGCAATTTTACGTTGAAACGCTTCACCGTAGCGCAGGCCAATATCGAGGCGTCGACGGGCGCGGAACCGAGAGAGCAACTCAATGCCATCCAACATGCGCTGTTGGGATTTAGCACCAAAGCCCTTCATGGGCGCGATTTGGTTGTTGAGCGCTGCCTCCTTGAGACTTGCAACGGAATCCACACCCAATTCATCCGCCATGAGTTTGATTCGTTTAGGACCGAGGCCTGGGATGCCCAGCATTTCAATCAGGCCGGGTGGTGTCGTCGTGTGGAGGTCAACCCAATCATCGGGCCAACGTCCTTCGGTAACCGCTTGGGTCAAGGCGCTTCCAAGTCCCTTGCCGATGCCTTTCATGTCGTAGATTTCTCCGCTGGCGACCAATTCGCCGAGGTCTTCGCTCAGGCTGCCCAAGAGACGGCTGGCGTTCTGATAGGAGCGGACACGGAAGACGTTTGCACCTTGAAGTTCGAGCAGCACGGCCACCTGATGCAGGACATTGGCTACTTGGTTGCGAGAGAAAAAGGGCGGCCCTGATGGCCGTGGTTTGGGTAGAGCAAAAGAGCCGCCTGCCATACATGGTAGAGGCTGACGACCCTACACAAAGGTTCGCTCTGGCCCCCATGTTCAAGAACACAGAGCGACTGGACATCGCATGGTGGATGCGAAACTTGTGGAGGTCGTCGCCGAGGTGTTGTGCGCCTCGTCGGCCATCTTGTTCACGTTCATCGCCACCTTCTCCCGTTCACCCACCGCTGAGAACATCGTTCAGAACATCATTTTCGTCTTGTTGATCGCCGCTGCTGGCGTCCTCTGGTGGCTGCCAAGTTTGGGCGGTGAACTGTGGGGCTCGGATTACTTGCCCCGCCCTCTTGCGCTCTTCTGTGTCATTTTGGCCATCTCGGCTCGGATGAACATCAAAGGAGAGAACGTATCCTTTGGTGCCAACCCTCACAGTATCAAGCGTAAATCCGAGGAATAACCTCGCACAACCTTCCAAATTCAAGGAATTCAACGGTTTTCGTTCTTGAAGGTGGAATCTTTATGCCTGTGGATGTCAAGCGATGACCATGACAGATGTTGGTCCCATTCTACCGTACTATTGGGACAAATTCATGGAAATCAATTTCCAAACGGGCGACACATTGGGTTTGACCTACATCATTTGCTTCCTTTCAATCTTGACGCTGCTTGTCCTCTGTTTCCTGGCTGCATTGATTCTCAAAGCTCGCAGCCATGCTCCAGAAAATCGCTTCATGGCGATTCTGCTGCTTGCTGAAGGCTATCGAGTCATGGCTTCATGGTACAATACATACCCGTTTAGTGCAGAGATGTTACCTGCAATGGAATACTATCGCGTGGGGTGGTATTTCTGCTCACTTTTGTGTTTGTTCATGTACCTGTCCACCGTTTCATTTTATCCTCCAAAGCGATTAGATTTCATGGCCAAAGAGAAGATTCGCAACAACCTGTGGTGGGCTCTACCGGTCCTCACCGGCGTGATTATTGCTGCATTGATTGCTTCAAGTGGAAGCGTTGTGAATGCCTTTGGAGGAAACTACCACATTGAGTGCACCTCAATTGATGAAGAAGTCATACTCACGGCTACACCGGGCTCACCTCCCATAGAGGCAGGTTGTGTTGAAACAGAGGAAACCTTCCCGTATTCGTGGTTCGTACCTGGTAGTTCTCCAGCAGCGAAATTGTTGCTCCTCGCCCCTCCACTTTCGGCCATTCTCGCCGCTTTTTTCATGCACAGAGCATGGAATCGTTTTGACGAAGAAGACGGCATGGAAAACCAAGCGAACGAAGCTCGCTCATTGTTCATTGGATTCACTGGGAAAGCGACCATCAAAGGATTGCTTGTCCTGTCCATCGTTTACATGACCGCACGATTTGGCGATTTCAACTTGGCAGACTTGGCATCAATTGAGGGCGATTTATTGCCCATCTATCTCTACTGTCTGTATGGATTTATGTTCAGTATTTTGCTTACCGGCATGTTTGAAGGATTCATGTTTAGTTATGCCATTCTGAGAAATGACATCCTTGGTATTGATGAACAATTACGACGAAGCATGTCATGGGGTGTCTTTGTTTTCTCTGGGGCCATTTGTATCTTGGTAGTAGCAGAGTTGTTGGAAGGCATCATTCCGTATGGCGGCGTTGCCAGCGCACTGGTGGTCGGTGTCCCGCTCACCGTAATGCGCAAACCAATTTACAATTCCATCAACCACCTTGCCATCATCTTGATGCCTGAAGCGTTCACGAAAGCAGAACAGAGTTATCTCGAAGCCTATTCTGCTGTCATGGACGATGGGATTCTTACTGAAAACGAGCGCAAATTACTCGTCCTTCAAGCCAAGAACCTCGATTTGGACGAGGCACGGGTTGAGTTCTTAGAGGAGTGGTACAACAATCAACGCTCCGATGAAGAAGAGTGATCAGACGATTTCCCCTTGAGGCTCACTGTCATCATCGGTGTTGTTGGCGCTTTCTTCAGCTTCCTTGGCCA
Source organism: uncultured euryarchaeote (assembly GCA_937881505.1). Classification (GTDB taxonomy): domain Archaea; phylum Thermoplasmatota; class Poseidoniia; order Poseidoniales; family Poseidoniaceae; genus Poseidonia. Next base: position 1,203 of record CALGEM010000336.1, on the reverse strand, counting down.
TTTTTTGGTCGATGAAGGTCCGCATGTATTCTGGAAGTTCCCCGTTCACGAAGATGACGTCGTTGACATACTCCAACTTCTTGAGTGAGTAGTAAATTTGCATCGCCGTCATGGGAGTGGATGAACAACCGACACACCCCCCATCCAAGGAGAGCATGATGTTGCCGTCAGCGGTGTCGATGACGTTGACAATGCCACCGTCCCTGTCCAACACCTCCTGAACGGGGCCAATCTCAGCGAGGATTTCCTCGGCTGTGATGCTCATGGTCCGTCCACAGGCTCCCCCTCTTTCAACGATTGCCTTCCGTTCCCTTTGGCTTTGGTTCGGTTCTCCTTGTACCGTGGCGAAACACCGACAGAGGGTCGTTTTCGGTGGGAACGGCTTATGAAGGGTTCTCAAGTGGCCGGGGCAACAGGTGTTTATTGATGATGGAAAACATTGCAATGATTTCGGCAGGCGCAGCAGCCATTGGATTGGTGGTGGCGTTCATGCTTTACCAGCAAGTGAACAAAGTGAAAATCGACAACGAAACGGTTGCCGACATTACGGATGAAATTCAAAAGGGCGCCATGGCGTTCCTCTTTGCTGAGTACAGAGTGCTCGCTATCTTCTGTGTTGCCGTTGGTGCCTTGTTGGCGTTCATCAACGACACCAACACGGCCATCGCCTTCTTCGCCGGTGCGGTCGCTTCGGTGTTGGCGGGCTTCTCCGGTATGCGAGCCGCTACTTCAGCCAACGGCCGAACGGCCATGGCTGCCAAGTCCGAGGGCCGAGCAGGCGCTCTGGCCGTTTCCTACAACGGTGGCGCAGTGATGGGCCTGTCCGTTGGTGGTCTTGGTCTCCTCGGTATTTCTCTGGTCGCTCTCTGGCTTGGTGCTGACGGCACGAGCCCTGACCTTTCTGCTGCAGCAGGCTTCGGTATGGGTGCATCATCCATTGCCCTCTTCGCTCGTGTCGGTGGCGGTATTTACACCAAGGCTGCTGACGTCGGCGCCGACCTCGTCGGTAAAGTCGAAGCCGGTATTCCTGAAGACGACCCACGCAACCCCGGTGTCATCGCAGATAACGTCGGTGACAACGTCGGCGACGTGGCCGGTATGGGCGCTGACATCTTCGAATCATTCGTCGGCTCCATCATCGCCGCCATGATCATCGCCAGTTCAGACAGCTTCGCAACAGATTACATCATGATGCCCATTCTT